>DATKGB010000234.1:0-2002 GCA_035544315.1 Verrucomicrobiia bacterium | reverse complement strand
AGTCTCGATAAATCCGAATTGGTCGACACGAGCGTGTACAGCCAGCGAACCAATAAGACCGATGTTCGGACCTTCAGGGGTCTCGATCGGGCAGATACGGCCGTAGTGCGAGTGATGGACGTCGCGAACTTCGAAGCCGGCGCGTTCGCGCGACAGACCGCCGGGGCCCAGGGCCGACAGGCGACGCTTGTGCGTGAGCTCGGCCAGCGAGTTCGTTTGATCCATGAATTGCGACAGCTGCGAAGATCCGAAGAACTCTTTGATCGCCGCGACGACCGGGCGGATGTTGATGAGCGCCTGCGGCGTGACGGTTTCTATGTCTTGCACGGTCATGCGCTCGCGCACGACGCGCTCGAGGCGTAGCAATCCGACGCGGAACTGATTCTGCAGCAGTTCGCCGACGGAACGCACGCGACGGTTGCCAAGGTGATCGATGTCGTCTTTGGCCAGCACGCCCGTCGCGACCTTAATGAGGCGGCGAATGACCGCGATCATGTCTTCGCGCGCCAAGCAACGTTTGTCGATGGTTGGCGCGGTGAAGCCTTCGTACTCGTTGACCAGGATCGTCGGCTCGGTCAAACGTTTGTCGACGTCCGGGTTTTCGATGCGATAATGGAACTTTCCGTTGAGCTTGTAACGGCCGACGCCGGCCAGATCGTAACGCTTGTCATCAAAGAACAGCGACTCGAGCAGCTTCTCGGCATTGTCGGCGTTCTCGGGCTCGCCCGGGCGCAGTTTCTTGTAGATCTCTTTGAGCGCGTCTTCGCGCGTCTTGATATCTTTGTCTTTATCGATTGAGTTGCGAACCAGCGGGCTGTCGCCGAACAACTTCAAGATCGCTTCGTCGCCCTCCCAATCAAAACCGCGATCCGGGCGCGACAGCGCGCGGATAAACGTCGAAACGTAGATCTTGCGATTTTTGTCGATGCGAACGCCAATGGTACCCTCGGTCTCGTCGTTCTTGGTACCGTTGTCGGTTTCGAATTCGATCCAGGCGCCGCGGTTAGGAATGATCGTCGCATTCCACGTCGGACGCGCGTTGGTATCGGAATCCTGATTGTAATAGACGCCCGGCGAACGCACGAGTTGGCTCACGATCACGCGCTCCGCGCCATTGATCATAAAGGTGCCCTTATCGGTCATGAGCGGGAAATCGCCCATGAAGATTTCCTGGTCGGGGATGCCTTTGATTTCGCCGGATTCGGCGGTAATCAAGCGGACGCGGACGCGCAGCGGCGCGCTGTAGGTCATGTCGCGCTCGCGGCACTCTTCAATCGTATATTTGGGTTCGCCCAAGCTATGCTCGCCGAACTCGAGGATTAAATTGCCGGTGAAATCCTTGATCGGGGAGATCGAAGCGAACGCTTCGCCCAAGCCCTCGGTCTTGAACCAATCGAAACTTGCGCGTTGCAGCTCGATAAGGTTGGGGATCTCCAGAACGTCCACGCTCTTGGCAAACGTGTGCCGGAAGCGCTTAGCACCCGGACCGGGTGGGGTCTCGACGGTGAACGCGCCGGTTGGCATGGGGAACGTGTTCGCAAGGGTCGTCACGGCGCCGGTACTCGCCAGCGCAGGAGGACGCTTCGACTTGCTCTTCGATCCCGCGGACGTCTTCGCAGGTGCCTTAGGAGCCGTCGTCTTCGCCATTAATATTTCTTTCTCTCGCTCAACCTTACAAAAAACAACACCGCGCGGCACGGCAAAAAGGCGACTCCGTCCTGGCCTTGGAGGAGGTCGCCTAAAATTCTGTGGCTTATCAGCCGCGGGGCATAGGAGAGGAGCATACCACCACGAGGGAATCGAGTCAACCAAGGGTGGCGAAAGCGTTTAGAGGGACGCCCTTTCGAGCCTCCCGACCCGCTGGTTCAACTCCCGAAATCCGAGCGTGAAGGTATCCTCCACGTTGGTCACCCGGCGCTCCAAGCGATCGAGCCGCCCGTCCATGCCGTCGAGCCGCCCGTCCATGCCGTCGAGCCGACCGTCGATGCCCCCCTCCTTCCCC
>DATKGB010000233.1:0-9247 GCA_035544315.1 Verrucomicrobiia bacterium | reverse complement strand
CTCGGCCCCGGTGGCCGCTACGAGGAGCAGCGCACAGGCGGCCGAAACGACCGCCGTGCGAAGGCGGCGTCCGATCACGGGACGACTTTAATGGTCAACATCATAGCGGCATGGCCGGCGCCGCAAAAAATGGCGCAATGGACTTGATAGGTGCCCAGTTTCTTTGGCGTAAACGCAACGGTCACAAACTTGCCCGGCATGATGGTCGTATCGGCGATGCCCAGATCGCTTGACTGGATTCCATGGACGCCCTCGGTCGAAGTAAGCCGGAGGGTCGTCGGCTCGTTCATAGGAACCGTAATCGTTCCAGGCACGAATTTCCAGTTGGAAGCAACGATGTCGATGCTCGGATGGGCCGACGCCGTAGCTGCGCAGCCTTCTATCCCGAATACTAGTATGGCGGCAACTAAGGTAATGCTAATCGATTTTAACATGAATGCAGTATCTCCAATTCCAGCCTGTGCGCCTTTGCGCGCATAGTTGTTGATATCGTAGACATTTCCCGAAGGATCACCCGACGATTCCGAGCACATACCCAATTAAGTAGTCAAGCATTCCCGGTATCCCCTCGGTTCGGACCGAAGAGTCGATCGGGGATCGGTCGCAGGCACCGGGAGCGTCGAGTCGAAGGCCTGCCTGACCCGTCGGACCGCTTGTAAGGAGAGTCCCTTGAAGAACGTGCGCTCGCTTTTGGTCGTTGCCGCGATTGCGGCACTGGCCGCCGGTTGTTCGAGTTCGTCGTCATCGTCGAGCTCGAGCGGTGGGGGAAAGGCCGCATCCAAGTCGATCGGCGTTTCGATCCAGAATCAAGAAGCGCAGTTTTATCAAGATATGGGAGCCGGCATGAAAACGCAAGCTGCCAAGTACGGCTACTCTGTGAACATCGTCGACGCCAATCGGGACAACGCCACCCAGCAATCGCAAGTCGAGGATTTCATTTCGCAAAAAGTCGACGCCATCGTCCTGACCCCTTACGATTCCCAAGCGATCGGGAGCGCGATCGCCGAAGCGAATCGCGCCGGCATTCCCGTCTTTACCGCCGATATCGCCTCGACCAGTAAGCTCGGCAAGGTCGTCTCGCACGTCGCCTCGGATAATGTCCAGGGTGGCGCGCAAGCCGGCCTGTTGATCTGCGCGTCGGTCAAATCCGGTCCGGTCGTAATCGTCGACGAGCCCGAAGTGACCTCGGTCCAAGATCGCGTCAAGGGCTTTCGCCAAGCGCTCGCAGCGCACTGCCCCGCCGTAACCGTGGTGGCCGACGTCGATGCGGGCGGGCAGCGCGATAAGGCGGCCAACGACGTGAGCGACATCCTGCAGTCGCATCCGGATATTAAGGGGATTTTCGGGATCAACGACGATTCCGCGCTGGGCGCAGTCACCGCGCTTAAGTCCGCCGGCCTCAATGGCAAGATCGCCGTCGTCGGATACGACGCCGAACCTGAAGCGCGCACCGCGATCGCCAACGGCGATATGTACGGCGATGCGATTCAATATCCGGATCAAATCGGCAGCAAAACGATCGACGTGATTCACGATTACTTTAGCGGCAAGAAACCGCCGGCGGTCGTCCATATCAAAGTCGGCTCGTACACAAAGGCGAACGCCGCAGCAACGCATTGAGCCCCGGCAACGTTCCCTTGCTTGAGATGCGCGGCATCGGGAAGTCGTTTCCCGGCGTCCGCGCGCTACACGACGTGCAGCTCACGCTCGACGCCGGTGAAGTACTCGCACTCGTCGGCGAAAACGGTGCCGGGAAGTCGACCTTAATGAAAATCCTGGCCGGCGCCTATGCCGCCGATAGCGGAACGATCCTGATCGACGGCCAGGAAGTCACGATCGCGAGCCCGGCCGCGGCCGAAGCGATGGGCATCGGGATGATTTACCAGGAGTTCAATCTCGTTCCGCAACTCAACGCGGTCGACAACATCGTCCTGGGACAAGAGCCGACGCGTGGACTGCTGCTCGATGAAAACACCGCAACGATCCGAGCGCGGGCCGCATTTACCGATTTGGGCATCGAAGTTCCGCTGACGATTCCCGTGGGGCGGCTTTCCGTCGCGCAGCAACAGCTGATTGAAATCGCTAAAGTGCTTTCGCGCAAGGCGCGGATCGTCGTCATGGATGAGCCTAGCGCCGCGCTGACCGATCGCGAGGTCGATCGATTGTTCGCGATCATCAAACGGCTGCGTGCCGCGGGCGTCGGGATCATCTACATCTCGCACCGCATGGAAGAGTTGCCGCAGATTGCCGATCGCATTACCGTCTTACGCGACGGTGCCGCGGTCGAAACCCGCCTCCAGAGCGCCTTTCCCCCCGACGAGATCGTCCACGCGATGGTCGGTCGGACCGTCGACGCGCACTTTCCGCCTTTATCTCCGGTGGCGGCCGACGCACCAACCGTGCTTGACGTGCGGGACCTGGTCCGCGCGCCTGCCGTCAATGGGGTGAGTTTCTCGATTCGCGCCGGCGAGATCGTGGGCATGGCCGGTTTGGTAGGCGCCGGGCGAACCGAAATCGCGCGCGCGATCGCCGGCGCGGACGTTCCCCAGAGCGGATCGATACATATCGCGGGCGCGGTCGTGCGCATCACGCAGCCCTCCGATGCGATCGCTCATGGGATTGCATTCATTACCGAAGACCGCAAAGCTCAAGGGTTGGTATTGGGCATGACGGTCCGCGAAAATATTACGCTGGCCCACCTCGAACAGTTTGTCGAGAAAGACCAGCTACTGGATCGCAAAGCCGAAGATGTCGCTTCGCAGCGACTGATTGATGAACTGCGCATTCGTACTCCCAGTACCGAGCAGATCGCGCGGAACCTGTCGGGCGGCACGCAGCAGAAGGTCGTATTGGCCAAATGGCTCCTGGGAAACGCTCGCGTCTTTCTCTTCGACGAGCCGACGCGCGGTATCGATGTCGGAGCGAAAGCCGAAATCTATACGTTGATGCTCGAACTCGCCAAGAACGGAGCGGCCATCCTGATGATTTCCAGCGAGCTACCCGAAGTCTTAGGGATGTCGCATCGCGTCCTCGCGATTCGCAATGGCCGAATCGCCGGCGAATTTTCCGGTACGCAAGCGACCCCAGCCGCCGTGATCGCCGCCGCTACTGGAGCTGCAGCATGACGCCGGAGATCGATCTGGCGGCCAAGAACCGCGCAAAGCGCGCGTCTTGGCTACGCCTCGGCGGCGCGATCGTCGTGTTCTTCGTTTTTATCGTAGTCATCAACGTCGCCGCCCAAGGCGCGTTCTTGCGCCCCGGCAACATCGTCCAGGTTCTACACCAGATTACCTACAACTGCATACTGGGCCTAGGCGAGACGTTCGTCATCATCACGGCGGGCATTGATCTCTCGGTCGGGTCGCTGGTGTCGTTATGCGGCGTCGTCATGGCATTGGTCGCTAACTCATTGCACCTCCACGGATTCGCCCTCATTGCGGTCACTCTAGCCGCGGGCTTAGCCGTGGGAGGCATCGCCGGATACATCAACGCGATTCCGGTCGTTCGACTAAACCTGCCGCCCTTTATCACCACGCTTGCGATGATGCAAGTCGCGCTCGGCCTGTCATACATCATCTCGGCGGGACGCCCGATCGTCCTCAACTCCACGGAGTTTCAAAATACCGGTTATGGATCGTTCCTGGGCGGAATTACGGGCGCATTGCATCTCCCGCCGATCCCGGTTCCGGTGGTCTGGCTGGCGGTCGTGGCCGTCGGGTGCTCGGTGCTCCTAATGCGCACCCGTTTCGGGCGGTACGTCTTCGCGATCGGCGGCAACGAAGAAGCCGCGCGTTTGGCCGGCGTTCGCGTCGCACGCATCAAGACGTTGGTCTACGTCTTGTCGGGCCTGTGCGCTGCCGTCGTTGGGTTTTTGTATTTGGCGTTGTTCTCATCGGGTTCGCCACAGACGAGCACCGGCGATGAGATGCTCAACGCGATCGCTGCTGTCGTCGTCGGTGGCACTTCTTTAATGGGCGGCCGGGGTACGATCATCGGCACTTTTTTCGGTGCGTTGTTCATCGGCATGCTCGACAATGCGATGAACCTGCTCCACATCGATCCGTACTTACAAAAAGTCGTCCTAGGCGTCGTCATCCTCCTCGCCGTCATCCTGGACGAATTACGCAAGCGCTACTTCACTAAAGCGTAGCGCGCTCGCGAATCGCATGGGTTGAGGCGCGCAAGCACACCCTTCCTCGGACGCTCCTCGGCCCCCCTCGTGGGGGCCTCCTGCTGCGCTGTTTTTTTGCACCGACCAAAGGAAAACGCCCTCCGGGCTTTTGCAAAAAAATCAGAGCCCTCGTCTCGGATGCGCTCGCGCGCCTCAACCCATGCAATTCACTCGCTTGATTAGTAGCAAAGCGTAGCCTTTGTCTTAGCGAGTGGATCGTTTTGGTTGGGGATGGATGCGCCCGGTCGAACGATTAAATAACAATTAGTGAGACCGGGTGTATCCATCCCCAACCAAAACGGTTCGCGAGCGGCGCAACGCCTAAAAGGGGAAGTCGTTTTGGGTTAGGCCGGTGTTGGTTTTTACGTTGAGAAACGAGTCATCGACGAGTACTTTGTCGCCGACATAGAGGATCTCGCGCATTGGTAGATGGCTGGTTTGCGAGAAGTAGATCGTGTCGCGGGTAGCGCCGTTATCTTGCGCGGACGGGTTGGACGGAACCAGGACGACCTCGTCGGTTTGAACGCCGTCGATCCGGCCGCCGACATGCTGCGAGAGGCCGCCGGCTACGTTTTTGTAGCGCGCCACGGCGTTTTGCATGAGCCCATCGGGAATCGTGTGTCCCAGCATCGAGGTCGCGCGTCCGTCGTGCAAGCCGACTTTGAGGTGGATGCCCGACAGAAAGCCGCCTTGATGGCCGCTGACTTGATTGCCGCCGGCCCAAACGCCGCCCGAACCGTTGCCGTCGCCCGACGTAATCAATGTCTTGGCGAAGTGCGGTTTCATGAAGGAATAGGCGTACACGCGATCCTGTACGCTGCCGCCTTGCACTTCGTGCGCCCGCAAGTTGTACGTGTAATCGTTGATTTGGGCGAAGGCCTGGTCGAAGGCCGTCAGCGCGGGCGTCGTGCCTCCGGCAAGCGCGGGATAGGCGGGCGTGGTGGCCGCCAGCAGCGCTGCGGCGACCGCGAGGAAAGAAAAGCGTTTGAACGACATGGTGGTCCTCCGTCTCAAACTGGTTGGTCGGGTATGGCTAACGTCTCGTCGACGAGCAAGGTTCCATGCTTGCCTTCGACGCCGATCAGTACGTCGCATTTGGCTTCGGCGGCGATCGTCTCGATCGCTCGACCTAACGGCGCTCCGGTGTACTTGCCTTCGCGGAACGATCCCAAGATGATGAGGTCGGCCTTCTCGCGTTTGGCGATGTCGAGGACCGCTTGACTGGTGACGCGCGCTTTGACGATTTCGGTGCGCAGGTCGACCCCGTTGTTGATCGCGATCGTCTCTGCGGCACCTAAAGCATCCAAGCCCACGCGCTCTTCCTCGACCATCTCGGCATCGGGGGGCAACGTGTAAGGCACCTCGATGATATACAGCGCCAAGAGCTCGGTTTTTTGCCGGCGCGCGAGCTTGGCGGCCAGAGCGAGCATGTGGCCCGAGAGAATGTCGGGCGAGAAGACCACCAAGATGCTGCCGACCATTCGAACCAGCTCGCTCTCGGCTTCCTTCGCGAGCTTTTGAACCAACGAGGCGGGCGGATGGAGCATCCAAAACAGCGTGGCGGCCGTCGAGACGGCGATGATGATCGCGATGAGCGCTCCGGCGAGCGTCATGTGAACGCCGGTCATCGCGTCGCCTTCCAGGCCCGTAGGACCAGGCTCATGCGATGCACGCCCAGCGCGAGAATCGCCGCACCTAAGATGACGCCCGGGAAAATCTCGGGATGAATGCCCAGGCTCACGACCCTGGCAAGGACCACCATGCCCATGCCGATCAGCAGCACTGCCAACACGAACCGCAGAGGGATCATGCCGGCTGCTCCGCCGCCGCGGCGATCCGCGCGTCGCTGGCTTTGAGGTTGGCCAGATACTCATCCATCAGTTCGAGCTCGCCGGCGTTGCGTAGAATATCGACCTGTTCTTTGCGCCAATCGCGTTTCTTGGAGCGAAACAGCGGCAGCTTATGCTGCGCGCGATAGATCAGGTAGATGATGATGCCCAAGATCAGCCATGAGGGACCGGCGATGCGGCCGATGATATGGGTCTTGAGCGTGAACAGCAGAATCGCGAAGATGCCCATGAACCCCACGACCCCGACGATCGGAAACTCGACGCGTTCGCCGCGAACCTTGAACGGGATGTTGAACGGGATCTTGAATTTGCGCGGGCTGAGCGGATCGTATAGACGCAACGCGATGAGCGCGATGAAGACGAACGAATAGCTCGTAGCCGCACCGAACGCGTACAAGTCGGCCAGAAAGTCCAGACCGCCCTCGCCGTTAAACCAATGCGCGTACAAGCGCGCGGCTCCCGGTTCGAGCGTTGGAATCGCGGCAAAGCCCAGTTCGAGGAACGCCACGGCCGAGAACGCGACGATCGAAACGACCGGCGTGCGAAACTTCGGATGGACGCGTTGGAAGATCGACGGCAGCAGGCCACCTTTGCTCATCGCATAGGCGATACGCGAGGAACCAAAGACGCCGGAGTTCGAGGAGATCAGGAGCAAGATCGCGCCCAGGATCGGAACGTAGAAGGCCGCGAGCGCGCCGAAGTATGGCACCTGCGCGGCCAGCAAAGCGACGGCTTTACCGTTGTTTTCGTCGTTGCCTAGCCACTGCCACAGCATTTGCGCATGGCCGTGGGCGTCGTGCGGAATTGCATGCCAGGTATGCATGCCCAACGCCAGATTGGAATAGGATAGCGCGAAGATGAGAATCGTGAGGATCAGGGCGATCGAAGTTCGAGGGATGATCGAGGCCGGCCGCTGCGTCTCCTGAGCGGCCTGCGAAATCGATTCCAGGCCGACGAACGAGACGATCGCCAGCGAAATGCCCTTCATGAACATGTCGGCGCTTGGCCAACTGACTTGCATCGTATGCACCAGCAAGTGCGGGTCGAACGCAAACAGGAAGCCAAGCGTGAGAATGGCCGTTTCGCTGCAGATGTCCAGCGCGCTGACGACCCCGTTGAAGGCCGTCGATTCGCGCACGCCGACTAAGTTGAGTAGGCACAGCCCGACGATCAGCAGCGTGCAGATACCAAAGTGACTCCATGGATGCAGCGACGAGCTTAGGCCGGGCACAAGTGAACTCATGTAGTCGACGCACGTCCAAGTGAACAGCGAGATGTCGATCGTGAAGTCGAGCAGGACGGCCCAGCCGGCGATGAATCCGAAGATGTCACCCAAGCCGCGCAGCACGAAGTATTGCCCGCCGCCGGCGACCGGGTAGGTCGCGGCCAGCTCGGTGTAAGCCAGGCCGATGCAGACGTAGACGATACCGGCAAACAGGAACGCGACGTTGGATGCGCCCGCCGCGGCGCCCAGCACCAGTCCGAGTCCGACGAAAATATCGGCGCCAACATCTGAGTAGCCCCACGAGAAGGAACCCCACGGCGTGACGGAGCGGCGGAGCTCCGGCTTTTTTTGTTCAGGCACTGATAGGATCTCTAAGACATTCCGATGGCCGCGCGTTCCAGCGCGTTGATCATGTACTCGGCTTCGCCGTATTGGTCGCGCAAGCCGTAGTCGTGAAAGAATCGAAGGGCCTCGTTGAGGCGATGGACGCCGTCCCGAAGCTCGGTGCGCTCGCGCACGCCGTCAGAAGCTTTTTGCAAGAGCATCGCCCCATATTTTAATGCGGTCTTCGCGTACTCCACATTACTTCCGCTGACGGTCAATTCATGCAAGGCCAAGAGGTAGGCTTCCATCGCTTCGTCGTAGCGACGGCGGCGGGTCGCCATCATGCCTCGCAGGACGGCCTCCAACGCGTCGTTGCGATTGCGCGAGGGCGCCAGCGCCCGATCGAGCGCTTCCCGCAGCGACGGATCGGTAACGGTTTGGTTATCGCCCCGCGCGACGGGGCGAGGGGTTCGCGTTTCGACGCTGGCCGGCTGATGTGGTGCGAGCAGCGCGCGCAGATCGGCGATGTAAGCGCGCGCGTTTTGGTAGCGGCGCCCGGGATCTTTTTCGATCGACCGCATGATGACGCGCTCGAGATGTTCGGGAATGTTGCGGCTGATCTCGCGGGCCGGAGTCGGGAGGTCGTGCACGTGGGAAAACATCGTTGCGACGACGTCGTCGCGATCGTTGCGAAACGGAACGGTTCCAGTGAAGATTTCATACATGACCGCACCGACGGAGTAAAGGTCGCTGCGAACGTCGGACGGTTTGGAAAGAAAGCGTTCGGGCGCGAGATACGCGATCGTTCCCACGATCGCACCGCTATGCGTGGTTTGTGTGACGTCGGTCGACCGCCGGGCTAGCCCGAAGTCCATCAGCTTGACGTTTTCTCCGTCCTTGACGGTCATGATGTTAGACGGCTTGACGTCGCGATGGATGACCCCTTGCGCGTGGGCGTAGTCGAGCGCCTCGAGAACGTCGACGAGATACCCGAGCGCCTGTTTGTAAGTGAGCGCTCCACCTTCCAAGTCGCAGATGGTTTTGCCGCGCACGTACTCCATGACGATGTAGGCCAGGCCGTCGTGCACGCCGGCGTCGTAGACGGCGACGATCTTGGGATGGTTGAGAGCGGCCATAGCCCGGGCTTCCAAAAGAAGCCGCTGGGTGACGTCGTCGGAACGATCCAACAGCACTTTGACCGCGACGTCGCGACCCAGCCGCACGTCGCTGGCCCGGTACGTGTCCGCGGTCCCACCGCGTCCGATGAGCTCGGCGATTTCGTAACGATCGCCGAAAATCCGTCCTTGGAGGGCTTCCATCAACCGTTGTCGTCCATCTAAAACGCGTTCCGATGCAAGACGATTCGTTCTCCATCCAACGCCACGACGTCGAACCGATAGCGCGCAGTCGGTGCGACGATCTGCGCGTAATCCGCCGCAAGTCGCCGCAGGGCGGCGCGCTTGCGGGCATCGACGGCGTGGAGGGCCGACCCGAAGCCCGCTTTGCTACGGCTCTTCACTTCAACGAAGACCAGCGTTGCTCCGTCGAGACAGACCAAGTCGATCTCCCCGCCCGGTAGGCGGACGTTGCGCTGGAGGATTCGATAGCCCTGGAGGGCCAGATGGGCGGCGGCGGTGTCTTCGCCGATGGAGCCTTTTTCACTCGTACTTCGCCGCG
>DATKGB010000232.1:0-7531 GCA_035544315.1 Verrucomicrobiia bacterium | reverse complement strand
GGGGGAGGCGGGCACTTCAAAGAACTCAAAGTCGCCGATCCCGGTGTCCGGGTCGTCGTCGCGGGCTGCTTGGCCGAACAGGACAAGGACAAGATGGCGCGGCTGGCGCCGCACGTCGACGGCGTTTTCGGAACCAAAGAGTTAGCCGAACTCGGCGACGCGCTGGCGTCGTGGGGACCGGAGTTCGAAGCGACCGAGTTCACCGAGGAGCGCGCGTTGCTGTTGCCGATGGGCGGACACGCCGACGGCGTCACCGACGCCTTCTCGCATTTGCGCGCGTTCGTAACCGTTCAGCGCGGCTGTTCGTACTATTGTTCGTTCTGCATCGTGCCGCACGTGCGCGGGCGATTCGATCATCGCCCGACCGCCGACGTCGTCGCCGAGGTGGCCGCCAGACTAGCCGACGGCGCGCGCGAAATTATGCTCGTCGGTCAAACCGTCAACGCGTGGAAAGACCCGTTATCGGGTGCCGGTTTCGGCGAATTGTGCCGCGCGGTTGCCGCGCTGCCGGGCTTGGAACGACTGAGCTTTATTTCGCCGCATCCAAAAGATTTCAGCGAGACGATGATCCGCGATTTCGCGGGGATTCCGCAACTCAATCCGCGCGTGCATCTGCCGCTGCAGTCGGGCAGCGACCCGATCCTGCGACGCATGAATCGCAAGTACACGCGCGCGCAGTTCGAAGAGAAGGTCGCCCTGATTCATGACTATTTGCCGGGCTGGGCGATCACCACCGACATCATCGTCGGCTTTCCCGGGGAAACCGACGACGATTTTGAAGCGACCATGGAGTTGGTGAACCGCGACCTTTTTTCCAACGCGTATACGTTCGTCTATTCGATTCGGCGCGGAACGCCGGCGGCGCGCTGGGAGCAGGTTGCCCCCGAAGTCGCTTCGGCTCGCTACAAACGCCTGCTCGACGCACAAAACGCCTCCAACCGTCGCTACCACGATCGGATGATCGGTTCGACCGTACGCGCGCTTGTCCAAGGCGAATCGCGCAAAGACCCGTCGCGCCTGGCAGCTAAGACGGTGCGCAACGTCACCGTGATAGCGCCCAAGCCGCCGGACTACGATACGGCGTCGTACGCGCGCGAGCCGTGGCTGGACGTACGCGTCGAGACCGCGCACGTCTGGGGTACGATGGGAACCATCGTCGGCCGCGCGGCGCGGTACGCGGATGCGGGACGCGCCGTCGAGCGACCCACAATCGATCTGCTGGCGCTCTAACCCGGTCCGTCAAAATGTACAAATGAGCGACGCGCCCACAAAATATTCTCCGATGCTCGAGCAATATTTCGGGATGAAAGGACGGCATCCCGAGGCGGTGCTGTTGTCGCGCGTCGGAGATTTTTACGAAGCCTATGGAGACGATGCCGAGACGATCGCGCGCGCGCTCCAGATCGCGCTGACCAGCAAAGAAGCCGGCGGCGGCCGACGCGTCGCGATGGCCGGCGTACCGCATCACGCGCTTTCCGGGTATCTGGCAAAGCTGGTCGCGCAGCGATTTATCGTCGCGCTGGCCGAACAACTCGAAGCGCCCCAACCCAACAAGCTCGTGCGGCGCGACGTCGTGCGGTTGGTGACCCCGGGGACGCTGATCGAAGACCATCTGCTCGACGGCAAGCAGAACAACTATTTGGCGGCACTGGCGATGGTCGGCGAATCGTTCGCGCTAGCGTATGCCGACGTGTCGACCGGCTACTGTGGGGCGACAGCGATTTCGGGCGAGGATGCCTACGACGAACTGCTGGCGGAGTTGGGGCGCGTCGGTCCGTCCGAAGTCGTTGTCGACTTGCCGGCCGACGTGCGTGCGACGATGGCGTCGGCGATCGACCAGCTCGGCGCGCGTATCGCAGCGCCGTCGCTGGCCCTGGTCGAAACGCGCGAGCGTGGTTCGCTCTCGGGTTTCTCGATGGATGAATCGCTGGCGATGCATCGCGCTCTGGACGCGCTGGCGGCTTTCGTCAAACGTACCGGCATCGCCGGCGCCGACGGCCGCGACGCGCTCAACGCCGTCGACATCTATCGCCGTCAAGCGTTCATGGCGCTCGATCCGGGCACGCGAAAGCATTTGGAACTGACCAAGGCACAGGGGCAGAATCCGCGCGCGACCTTGCTAGCAACCTTGGACGAATGTTCGACCGCGATGGGTTCGCGCATGCTGGCGCGCTGGTTGACCGCACCGCTGATGGATCCCGTCGCGATCGGGTCGCGCCAGGATGCCGTGGCAGCGCTGCTCGAAGATCACGCGCGCCGCGACGCGATCGGCGAGTTATTGCGGGGTTGTTTCGATATCGAGCGCATCGCGCAGAAAGTACGCTTCCGGCGCGCCGCCCCGCGCGATTTGGCTTCCTTGCGTCGTACGCTCGACGTGATGCGTCCGTTGCGACAAATCGTGCCGCCGGCGCTGGCGCGGCTGGTCGAGCGAATCGGCGAGTTCGACGAATTGCTGGCCGATTTGCAGGCGACGCTGGTTGACGAGCCGCCCGCGCAATTGGTTGACGGCGGTGTGATTCGTCCGCAGGCCGATGCCGAGCTCGCACAATGCGTCGCGTTGCGGACCGATGCGCGCGGGAAGCTGTTGGAACTCGAAGAACGCGAACGCGAGCGAACCGGCATCAAAGGGCTGCGCGTGAAGTACGCCAGTGCGTTCGGCTACGCGATCGAGATTTCGAAGAGCCAAGCCGGCAACGTTCCGCCCGACTATGTCCGCAAGCAGACGCTGACGACGGGCGAACGCTACATTACGCCCGAACTCAAAGAACTCGAGATCGCGATCGGCACCGCGCAGTCGCGGCAATTGCGCCTCGAAGAACGTCTTTATGCCGAACTCGTCGAGCGCGTCGCGGCGCGCGGCGACGAGCTGTTGCGTACCGCCGACGCGGTCGCGGAGATCGACGTGCTCGGCGCGCTTGCGCGCTGCGCGGCGCAGCGCGGCTACGTTCGACCGCAAATCGACGACGGCACGACGACTAGCATCCGCGGCGGTCGCCACCCGGTGATGGAAGCGATCCTGCGGACCAACTTCGTGCCCAACGATCTGCAACTGGAACCCGACGCGCACCGCTTCGTTCTGCTGACCGGACCCAACATGGGGGGAAAATCGACCTACCTGCGGCAAGCGGGCTTGTTGGTCGTGATGGCGCAGATCGGCTCGTTCGTGCCGGCCAAGGCGATGCGTTTGGGCGTGGTCGATCGGATCTTCACGCGGATCGGTGCCGGCGACGACCTGGCGTCCGGGCAATCGACGTTTTATATGGAGATGGCCGAAGCGGCCAACATCCTGCGCCGGGCGACGCGCCGGTCGCTGCTGCTCATCGACGAGGTCGGTCGCGGCACGGGAACGATCGACGGGCTCTCGATCGCGCAGGCGATTTGTGAGTTCTTGCTCGGCTTGGAAGAAGAAGCGCCGATGGTCTTGTTCGCAACCCACTTCCACGAGCTGTGCGCTCTGGCCGATCATTGGCCGCTGGTCGCCAACTATCACATCACCGCGGTCGAGAATACGTCGCGCGCCGGTTCGCCGGTCTTTTCGCATCGCGTTCAGCCCGGCAGTTCGTCGCGCTCCTTCGGCATCGAGGTCGCGCGCATGGCGGGGCTGCCGCAAGCCGTGGTCGAGCGCGCGCAAGAGATCGCCGACGTCCTGGCGGGCAAAGCCGATTTAGAGGAAACGGTGCCGCTGCGCAAGCGCCTGCCCAAGACCGTGCCGGCCGAACGCCAGCTCTCGTTCTTACATCGCGAGTCGTGATTCACGTTCTGGATCCGATCACTATCGGCCAGATCGCCGCCGGCGAGATCGTCGAGCGGCCGCTGTCCGTCGTTAAGGAGTTGGTCGAGAACGCCGTCGACGCCGGCGCGTCGCGCATCACCGTCGCGCTCGAACGCGGCGGTATCGACGTCATCGAAGTGATCGACGACGGAAGCGGTATCGCGCCGGCCGACGTTGCGCTTGCGGTCCGGCGCCACGCGACCAGCAAGCTCGCCGCGGCATCGGATTTGGAATCGGTCGCGACGCTGGGGTTTCGCGGCGAAGGTTTGGCGTCGATCGCGGCGGTAGCGCGTTTGGAGATCGTGACGCGCACGCCCGAAGCGCAGATCGGTACGCGCGTTCGCGCGCATGCCGAACAGGTTGCACCGATCGAACCGGCGGCCGGACCGGTCGGGACGCGCGTTCGCGCCGAAGCGCTGTTCGACAACGTTCCGGTGCGGCGCGAATATCTCAAGAGCCCCTCGGCGGAGTTCAACCGCATCTCGTCGTGGCTTTCGTCGTTCGCACTGGCCTATCCGCAGGTCTCGTTCGGATTGCGTCACGACGGCGATGACGTGTGGACGATGCCCGCAACCTCCGATCTGCGCCAGCGCCTGGCGATGGTGTTCGGGCGGGTCGCCGCCGAAGGCATGATCGCGCTGGATTCGAGGGCTGCTGCGGCGCTCAACGGCTCGCTGAGCGGTTTCATCAGCGCGCCGGGCCAGGATCGCGGCGATCGACGCATGCAAGTGCTGTTCGTCAATCGCCGCTTGCTGCGCAGCACGCTTCTATCGGGCGCGTGGACGGCCGGTTATTCGACCTTCGCGATGACCGGGCGACATCCGTACGGCGTGTTGTTCTTGGATCTGCCGCCCGATCACGTCGATCCCAACGTGCACCCGACCAAAAGCGACGTTCGCTTGCGCTACGCAAACCAGACGTTCGACGCGGTTCGCAAAGCGATCGTGACGACGCTGCGCGATCACGCGACGGCACGCTTTAACGAGACGACCGGCGCGCCGGCGGTGTCGTTGGGACCATCCGATAGCGCGGCCGGATCGACCGCCTCGCTTTTTGAATCGCAGGCCGGCGATCCCGAGGACGTTCCGGGGCGGCGTTTACGCGTGTTGGCCCAGCTGCATCGTACGTTCGTTCTGGCCAGTGATGGTGAAGGCTTGTTGCTGGTCGATCAGCACGCGGCGCACGAACGCATCGTCTACGAAACGATCGTCGAACGGGCCGGGCGCGGCGCCCCGAGCGAACCGTTGCTCGCACCGCTGCTGATCGAACTCGATGCCGGCCAACGCGCGGCGCTGGAACGGACGCGCGACATCCTGCGCGAAGGCGGGTTGGAACTCGAACCCTTTGGGGAGACGACCTACCGCATCGTGGCGACACCGGCGGGGTATGGAACGCGTCCGTTCGACTTGCGCGGCTTGCTCGAAGATCTCGTCGACGATCCCAAGGCTCGCGACGTTCGCGAACGGGTCTGGGCGTCGCTGGCCTGCCACAGCGTCACCGTCGCGGGCGAGCGGTTGGACCCCGACGAGATGACCACGCTGGTCGATCGGCTGCAGCAGTGCGTCAACCCGATGCATTGTCCGCACGGCCGTCCGACGATGGTGCGTTTGACGGCCGACGAGATCGCGCGCATGTTCAAACGGCTGTGAGCGCGGTGCTGGTGCTTGCCGGTGCGACCGCCAGCGGCAAGAGCGATCTTGCCATCGAACTCGCGCAACGCTTCGATGCCGAGATCGTCGGCGCCGACGCGCGGCAAATCTATCGCGGCATGCCGATCGGCACCGCAGTACCCACGCCGGCGCAGCGCGCGGTCGTCCCGCACCATCTCGTCGAGTTCCTAGATCCGAACCAACGCTATTCGGCCGCGCGATTCGCGCAGGACGCCACCGCGGCGATTGAGGCGATCCACGCGCGCGGCAAGCGCGCGATCGTGGTCGGTGGGACCGGCTTCTACATTCGAGCCTTAACCGGAGGCGTCGAGCTGGCGCGAGAGTACGATCCGCGACTGCGCGAACGCTTGGCGCTTGAGGCGCATATCCACGACGCGGCGTTTCTGCACGGCTGGCTGGCGCAGCGCGATGCGCGCCGCGCGGCGGCGATCGATCCTAACGACCGTTACCGCGTCCTTCGGGCGCTCGAAGTTGCGTTGACTCGGCGGGAACCTGGCGCGGTACCCGACATCCTACGGTCGCTCGCCTCGACGGGCATAAAGTTCGCTAAGGTTGCGCTCGACGTGCCGCTGGTGGAGATCGACGCGCGCATCGAACGGCGCACCGACGCGATGCTCTCGGGCGGCCTGCTCGAAGAAGCGCAACGCGTGGGCGCGGCGGCTGCAGCCGCCGATGCGGTCGGATATCCGCAGGCACTTGGATACTTGCGCGGCTGGTCGACCTTTCCCGAGTTGCGCGCGTCGCTCGCGCGCGCGACGCGCCGCTACGCGCGGCGTCAGCGCGCGTGGTTGCGCGCCGAACCCGGCATCAGGTGGCTGGCGCCCTCGGATGTCGCCGCATCGGCAAGGGAAATGCTGGGCTGGGTCTAAACGGTTGCAGCATGGCCGGTAACGTGCAAGATCAATATCTCGCCGAGATCAAACGTCAGGCGATGGCGGTGACGGTAACGCTGGCCGATGGTTCGCAACTGCGCGGAACGATCGGCGGTTTCGACCCGTTTACGATCGCGCTCGAGGTCGACGCAAAGACCGTCTTGGTCTACAAGCACGCGGTGTCGACGATCGCGCCGGACGGGAACTTCACGTTTACTCCGCCGGGCGGAGGCCCCTGATGTCCGGCGTGCCGGTGACGAAGATGCACGGCACGTACAACGATTTCGTCGTTCTGGATAATCGCCTCGCCCGCATCGCAAATCTCTCCGCGTTCGCCCGTCTGGCGTGCAACCGGCGCGCCGCGCTGGGTGCCGACGGTCTGCTGGTTATCGAGACGTCCGATACGTGCGATGCCCGCATGCTGATCTTTAACGCCGACGGCAGCGAAGCCGAGATGTGCGGCAACGGCATCCGCTGCGTCGCGCGCTATTTGGCTGAAGCCGGCGAAGGCGATCTTCGCACGATCGAAACGATAGCGGGTCCGATCCAAACCCAAGTACTATGGCGCGAGCCCGAATTTGTGATTCGGGCAACCTTGGGAACGCCGCAGCTGCAATCGCGCTTCCTACCGTTCGAGCACGCGCAGTTCGTGATAATGGGGAATCCCCACGTCGTAATCTTCGACGAATCGCCGCTCGACGACGTCGATCTTCCGGCGATGGCCGCAGCGCTGCAGGAAATGGACGATTTTCCGGATGGCACCAACGTTCATATCGCGCAGAAGACCGGATCGCACGGGTTGCGCGTTCGCCATTGGGAGCGCGGCGTCGGCCTGACGCAATCTTGCGGGACCGGTGCGGTCTCGTGTGCCGTCGCCGCGATCTCGATGGGCATGGTCGAGTCACCGGTCGACGTCGCGGTTCCCGGCGGGAACCTGATCGTCGAATGGTCCGGCAACGGACCGGCCTCGATGACCGGGCCGGCGGTACGCGCCTTTGACGGCAACCTGCTGGTGGACGATGCTCTCGTCGGGACCTGAACTCGACGTTAACGTTCGCGAGGCGCTGCCGTCGGACGCCGAGCGAATCGCCGCGTTGTGCGTCCAACTCGGGTACGACGTCCCGCTGGCGCACGTCGAACGTTCGTTGCGCCATCGCGATGCCGACAACGAGATTTTCGTGGCCATCGTCACGCGTGTCGGCGTGATCGGCTGGATC
>DATKGB010000231.1:0-4263 GCA_035544315.1 Verrucomicrobiia bacterium | reverse complement strand
AGAAGTGCTGAGGTTGACGTTGTTGGCGGTCAGGATGTCACCGCTGACGCGTTGGAGTTCGACGACGGCTTTGTTGAGGTTGGTCTGGGCTTGGAGTTCGCGGCCGCGGTTCTGCGCGAGTTCTACTTGACGTTGCAATACCAGGAACGTGGTCGATTCGCCGTTGTGGAACTTGCGCGATTCGCTGGCGAAAACTTGTTCGCTGGCTTGACGAGCGATCCGCGCGGAATGCAACAGCGCGAGCGCCGATTGGTAGCCTTGCAGCGCGTTGCGCGCTTCGGCCTGGATGCGCGCGGCTAGGCCATTGCCTTGAATCGCGGCGATCTGTTGTTGCTGTTGAGCGATAGCGACGTCGGCTTTACCGGTGTGATTGCCGATCGGCGCGCTAAAGAGTACGCCGACGTTGTACGTTGGGAACCTGTTGTCGAACGTATTGCTTAGCGACTGGGTGCCGTTGCCGATCAGGTAGGGCGGAATGGTCGGCGCCGGCCCAAAGGACGACAGCGCCGATGAGTTGGTCGGTTGTCCGGCAAAGCCGTTACTGGAGTAACCCAGTTGCAGGTCGACTTTTGGAAGCGCCTGATTCTTTGCGAACTTGAGATTGAGCGCGGCCTGACGCTGCGCGTCGGCGACTTGACGTACTTCGGGGCGCTGGTTCATGGCCGTGGCGACGAGTTGATCGAGCGACGGCTCCGAAGGCAGTTGCAAAACCGAAGACGTCGGCACCAGGTTCGCGCGCCAGATCGGATCGGCCGGGTCGTTGACGATCAACCCTTTGAGTTCGTTCTGCAGTAGCGCGACGGTCTGCAGCGACGAATAGACGTCTCCTTGGAAACTGGCGACTTGGCTGGATGATTCGACGGCGTCAACGTTGGCGGCGGCGCCTTGTTTGGCCAAGCGCACGGCACTACCTTGCTGCGCGACTGCTTCGCGTAGCGCTTCTTCTTGAATCGCGACGTTGCGCCACGCGGCAACCAAATCCCAATAGGCATCCGAAACTTGCGACAGGGTCTGCGAGACGCCGGTGAGCGCCGTAGCTTGCGACACGTCTGCGTTGATCGATGCCAGTTCGAGTTGGTGCTTGGCGGGATTTTCGCCCTTATCGCGCAGCAACGGCTGGGTCAATTGCAATTGCAACGTCGAAGGGTAGTACGGATCGAACGAGTTGATCAAGGTGTTGTCGTCGGTCTTGGCCGATGAGAGACCGGCGCTATATTGCGTGCCGGCCGGCAATTGGCCCGACACGCCGGCTTGGAGCTTCTGCGTATTCTGCACGATCGCGCCGAAGTTCGGCCCGGCGAAGAATGCATTCTGCGGTGCTTCGGTCACGTGCGTGACCGACGGTTCGAGCATGAACTGCGTATCGAACGCACCGGTCGCGGCGACGATCTGATACCCGGCGATGCGCACGTTGGACGCCGCTATGGCTAGGTCGGGATTTTTGAGCAACGCCATGCCGATCGCGTCTTGAAGCGTGATCCCGACGAACGGCTGGGCGGTGATGCCCACCAAATCGGGAGAGTTCGGCGCAAGGTCGGGTGCGGCGTAACCCGCCGCGACGGTTGGAACCGCCGGCAGTTGCGGACTAGGGACCGGCGTCGGAACCGCTGCGGCACGCGGCGCTGCGCTCGCGAGCCCGGGCGCAAAGAGCCCGCTTGCAAACGCGGCGAGCACCAACGTCGTGGCAAGTTGCTTCTTCATTACCGAACCTTGACCGAGGCCTCGACGCTCATGCCGGGGCGCATCGGGTATCGTGCTGCGTCGTAGTTGTCAAAGACGATCTTGACCGGAATGCGTTGCGTGACCTTGACGAAGTTGCCGGTCGCGTTCTGCGCCGGAACCAGCGCATAGGTATTCTGCGACGCCGGGTTGATCGAATCTACGCGGCCGGTGAACGTGACGCCCTTGTATGCATCGACGCTCAAATCGACTTCCTCACCCGGGCGAACGTCGCCCAGTTGCGTCTCCTTGAAGTTGGCGGTCACGAAGACGTTGTTGGGAATCACCGTCAGCAACGTCATGCCGGTACCGACGGTCTGTCCGATGTCGACGCTCTTTTCGCCCACAAAGCCGTCGATCGGCGAAACGATTTTGGTGTAACTCAACGTCTGCAGCGCTTGGTCGTATGCGGCCTTTGCGGCCTCGACTTGGCTGGGGTCCGACGCTTGAGCCAGTTTGCCTTGGGCCGTCTCTAGCAAACCCTGTTGTGCGTCGATCTGCGATTGGGCCGCCGAGAGATTGGAACCCGACGAACCGATCTGCACCTGGGCCGATTGAAGCTGCGCTAACGCTGAAGCCGACGCGGCGCGTGCCGCATCGAGTTGCGCGCGCGGTACGTCGCCGGTGGAGACCAGCGATTGCGTGCGTTGGAGATTGGCTTGCGCCTGCGCGTAGGCCGCTTGTGCCGATGGCACGGTCGCGTGCGCCGTCGTCACCTGACCCGAGACGGCTTGTGCCGCGGATTCCGATCCGGCAACCCCGGCTTGAGCTTGCGCGACGCCGCCCTGGCCCTGCTGGGTCAGCGTGCGCTGGTTGGCTAGAGCGAGATCGTAGTTCGCCTTGGCTTGGGCTAAGCGCGCGCGTTCGTCGGCGCTATCGAGCACGACGAGCGTTTGGCCCTTCTTCACCGCGGCATCGGTATCGACCAGGATGGAATCGACGCGTTCGGAGATCTTGCTGTTGATTTGCACGACCGTTGCGTCGATCCGAGCGTCGTCGGTCGATTCGTGGACGCGCGCGTACAGGAACCATTTCACGCCGAAAAACAGGATCGCGATCACCGCAATCGTTCCGAGAATGCCGAAGATGATGCGCTTACGCGGGCCGGTGCGCTCTTGCTCGGCGTCGACGTCGTCGGCGTCAACCTCGGGTGACTCGCGCGAGTCCATTATTTACTCCTTACACCATGAACGAAGACGTGAATATACAACCGGAGGGCTTGATTCGGATCGCGGTAGATGTCTTCGTCGGGAAACTTCTTGCGCGCTAAGACGTGCGCGAACGTAAAACCCATAAAAACCAGCGCGAGTTTCCCCGGATCGCCGCTGATTTCGCCGGAATCCACGAAGCGTTTCATAAAGGCCACCATCACTTCGTGGATGGCCTTTTGCGGCTGCCAGGTGGTCAGCGCGAAGCCGTCGTCTTCCTCGACCAGAGACCAGCGCAACATATCGCGAATCGACTCCATCCGTTCGAGCATGGTCTTCCCGACGATAAACAGGTCGGATTCTAAGTCCCCGCTCAGGCTATCGACCAAACTCTTCAGTTCGACCACGCCGCAAAAGCGCTGCGCGGTGGCCAGCAGCAATGCTTCCTTGCTGCCGAAATGGCGGAACAGCGTCGCCTCGTTGACGTCCGCCACGTCGGCGATCTCACGCGTGGTCGCACCGCGCTTGCCTTTGCGCGCGATCGCGTCGCGAGCTGCCAGCAAAATCCGCTCGTGCGTCTCTTCGGGCAACTTGGCCTCGCGCTTGGTATCGAGGGTCACTTGACGAATACGGCGTCCGCAAACGCGACGTTGGTTTCGTATGGCCCATAGGTCGAATCGGCGACGGCGTGGATGTGCGGAATGTCGATGGTCGCGTGTTGGCTGGAGATAACCGCAAAGGTGCCCTGCAGTCGATAGGTTTGGGTCATCACGATCGTGCCGCCGGAGGTGTAATGCCATTCCATCTGTTCCAGGTCGTAGGTTTTCGGATCCACGAACGCCAGCGTGTAGGCCAGAATCGAGCTCGGAATCTTCTTGGTCAGGCGCAGGACGATCGCCGTGCGCCCGTTCAACGACGCGCGGCCGTCGAGAACGACGTTCTGATCCTTGCCCCACGATGACGGATCGCCGACATCGTCAAACAATTTGGAAAAACCCTTGGCGTAACCGGGCATGCGATCGAAGTCGACGACGTAATTATCCGGGCGCTTGAAGTACGAGGTGCCGTCCAACTTGGGCGCCAGAAATGGAAAGTTGAGCATTCGCACGTTGACGTGGACGCGCGAGCGAAAGGTCTGCAGCGAGGGATTGCGATCGACCATCTTTTGGATGACGTCCGCAGGGGTTGCCGACGGCGCCGGGGCGACGCCCAAGGCGAAGGCCAGCAGGACGATGCTAACAAGAAAACGAGACATTAGGCAGCCTCCTCTTTGACGATCGCAAAGATGCGATCCAATGCGGTCACGCTCAGCGTTCGCAGGACGTCGGCCCGGCTTGCGCGCAGCGCGACGTCGCCACCATGCTCCCGAGCGCGCCGCAGCATGCCGATGAGGCCC
>DATKGB010000230.1:0-9495 GCA_035544315.1 Verrucomicrobiia bacterium | reverse complement strand
CGTACTCGCGCAGCAGATCGTCGGGGGACGGCCGGTCGTCGTGCATAGGTCCGCGAGCGTTCCGCGGGCGGCACGCTCCTCCCCGCCGAAGGCGCTTGCATCGTGAAAAGGTCTACTCGCGTCGCGATCGGCTGCGCGCTCTTGGTGGCGGCATGTTTCGCGCTGGACGTAGCGACGCCGCAGTTGCTGGTCGTGGCGATCTTGCTCAACGTCCCGATCGCCGTGGCGAGCATGTCGCTGCAGCGGCGCACAACGATCGCGTTCATGGCGGCGGCCGAGCTGCTTAACGTGCTGGCTGCGTACTTCAACGGCGTGCACGACGGCTACCGTTGGAACGCGCTGGCGATCGGGGATCGCGGGTTGCTGGCCCTGTCGTTCTTGTTCGTCGGATTTTTGAGCGTGCGGGCGCAGGATGCCGTTGCCTTGGGCGCGATCTCTGCCGAGCGCCAACGTGCTGCCGCACGCGAGCGGCGGTTGCGCCACGCGATCGAGCGCGTCCGCGAAAGCCTGTCGCCCGAATTAGTTCGGCGCGCGATCGTAGCCGAACTCACCGGCATGTTGAACGCCGGGCGTGTCGTGGCCGCACGCGTTGGCAGCGTCGAGCCGTGGCCTCTTCACGGTTCGCCAGGCGCGCTCGCGGTTCGCTTGCGCGAGCGCGGACGGCGTGCGATGCGACTGGAACGCGACGATCCGGTAGACGGTCTCTTAATCGACGATATGGGCGCTCGCGCCGGAGCGGTCGTTTGCGTCGACGATGCCCCCGGAGCGCTCGTGCTCGCGTTTGCTCTGACCGCACCGGCCCCCGACGACGATGTTCTGGCGGTCGAGTCGTTCGTCGCGGCGGCTTCGTTAGCCCTCGAACAGGCGCGTCTGGTCGAGCGCTTGGACGATCGGGGCGCGGCGATCGCGGCGCAAAAGGATCAACTCGTCGAGCGCGGCGCGGTGATCCGCGATATCGTCTACGCGCTCGCGCACGACCTGCGCACGCCGATTAAGGCGGCGGATGTGACGATGCGTCAGGCGCTTGAGGGCGCATACGGTGCGCTGCCCGACCGCTATCTCGAGATCGTTCGCGCGACCTTGGCGTCCAACGACGATGCCGCGCGGTTGATCGACACCCTGTTGATGGTCGCGCGCTACGAATCCGGCGACCTGAGTACCGCCGACGAGCCGATTGCCGTGCGCGACGCGGTCGCGCGCGCGGTTTCCGACCTTGCGCCGATTGCCGAGCTACGCGGGGTCACCGTGCAAGCCGTCGCGGAGAATGAATCGATCGTGCGCGGTGACGCCCTCGAACTGCGGCGCGCCATCGCGAACCTGGTTTCAAACGCGATTGCTGCGTCGCCGGCGGGCTCGCGCGTGGCAGTACGCGTCGAGAGCGATTCCGAACGCGCGCGCATCGTGATCGCCGACGACGGCTACGGCGTTCCGCCTGCGGCGCGGTCGCGACTGTTCGAGCGCTTCGGCCGGGATGGGCGCGCTCCGGGAGCCGGAACCGGGCTGGGGCTCTACATCGTTCGGCGAATCGCCGAGCGAATCGGGGGAACGGTTGGCTACCGGCCCCGGGATCCCGGCAGCGAGTTTTCAATCGAACTGCCGCTCTACCGTTCGGAGGATTCATGACGTCGAGTGAACTTCGCGTCGTTATCGTCGAAGATCACGCCCTGACGCGCGCGGGTCTGCGGACGACGTTGGAACGCGAGTTCGCGGTCGTCGCCGAGTCCGCCAACGGACCCGACGGTCTGGCCACGATCCTGCGCGAACGTCCCGACGTCGCCGTCATCGACCTCGGCCTGCCCGGGATGGACGGCATCGCGCTCACGCAAGCCGTGCGCGAAGGCGCGCCGCAAACGCACGTCGTCATCCTGACGATGCTCGACGACGGCGGTGAAGTGCTAGCCGCGCTTGCTGCCGGCGCGGACGCCTATTGTTTGAAGAGCAGTCCGATGCAACGCATCCTTGACGCCGTGCGCGTCGCCGGCGAAGGCGGCGCATACTTCGATCCGCACATCGCACACGTGGTGCTGGCGCGCTTCCATCCGGGCCATGACGCGCACCGCGATTCTCCGCTCAGCGCGCGCGAAGCAGAAATCCTCCGTCTGGTATCCGACGGCGTCGGCAACGTAGAAATCGGCGAACGGCTGCACGTAGGCCTGGGCACCGTCAAAGGCCACATCCGCGACATCCTGGAGAAACTCAAAGCCAACGACCGAACCCAAGCCGCCGTAGTCGCGCTCCGCCGCGGATATATTTAGCTAATGCGTTGAGAAGAGTTCGCGCATTTGTTCGGTGGCGCCATCTTTGACGATGGCGATGAGGCCATCGCCTGCCTTTAACACGGTGTCGCCGTCGGGAATCGTGAGTTCGTCGGCGCCGCTGTCGATGGCGACCAGCACGCTATTGCGCGGGAAGGCCACATCGGCTAAGCGCTTGCCATTGAGTTTGGAGTCCCGCGGAACGCCGATCTTCATCAACTGAAGTTTACCCTTACCGAACAGATACATCGTCTCGAGTGCGGCTTCATACGAGCACGCGTTGACCTGCTCGTTGAGCACGTCGAGAATGATTTCGGTCGAAGAGATCACCGTGACCGGATCTGCGGGGTCGAGCGATTCGAAGATCGTCTTGTTGCGGGGGTTGTTCACGCGAGCGATACACTTGGCTTTGGTCTTTTTCTTAGCGATCAGCGTGACGACCAAGTTGTCTTCGTCGTCACCGGTATCGGCGACCACGACGTCGGCGCGCGCGATGCCCGCTTCTTCAAGCACCAGCGGATCGCAGCCGTCGCCGACGATGGTGACCTGACGGTCGATCAGATTGTCGAGCATTTTGGCCTTTTTTTCGATTTTCTCGACGACCAAGACTTCGTGCCCTTGTTTGAGCAACGCGCGGGTCAGATACGAGCCGACTTTGCCGCCGCCGATGATGAGAATGAACACGTTCGACGAAACTCCTAGTTCTTGCTTTCGGGAGCGGGCACCGCGGTCGTGAACATTTGCGCGAACTCGCTGATCGCTTCGGGTGCGACGATCGCGTTAATTTCGTCGCCGGCTTCAAGCGTCAGATCGTTGTGCGCGACCATAACGCTCAGTTGGCGACGCAGCGCGGCGATGCGGATAAGGCCGGCACGTTCGATATCGGCGACGCGCTTGCCGGCATCGCCCTCCGCGACGATCGCCGAGAGCGATGTCACTTTTCCATAATCGAACGGCTGCAACGGATCCCAGGGCGTGTCCATGAGCGTGTCGCGAATCATCTTGGCGCCCAAGGTCGTTGGAATGACGGTTTGGACACCGAGTTCTTTGTACATCTGACCGCGCGGAGGATCGTAGATCCGGCAGACGACTTTCTTGATGTTGAACATCCGTTGCGCGATGAGCGCCGCCATGATGTTGCGATTGTCGCCGTCGGTGACGGCGACGAAACCATCCGCGCTCTTGGCGCCGGCGCGTTTGAGAATGTCGTAGTCGATGCCGGTCCCGACGACCACGTTGCCGGCAAATTTCTTGCCGAGTCGACGAAAGGCCGATGGCGTTTCATCGACCACGGTGATATCGTGGCCGTCGGCATCCAGAAGTTTTGCAAGGGCAGAACCGACGCGGCCGCAGCCGACGATGAGGTATCTCATGAGCGGCTAAGGGGGTTCGCAGACGTTGGGTCGATTCCCGCATGGGAGGAGGCCAGTCCAAGCGCTCGAACCTACCAGCGTTTTATCGGGGCGTGGCTCAGCTTGGTAGAGCGCTTCGTTCGGGACGAAGAGGTCGCTGGTTCGAATCCAGTCGCCCCGAGATTGACCCTGACGTCCCCCGTGCGAAAGCTCGGGGGACCGATGTTTCCGATAGGCGCGCGTGTTTTCCAGATTTAGCCCAGCCTCGCGGCGCGTACTTCGTGCCGCCGAGCAAGAGTGCCGTAACCACAACCATTATTACGTTGGCGCCGAGCATCTGCTCGAAGCGCTCCTTCAAGAACGCGACCCAGCGATCCTCAACGCGCTGCGGACCGAACAGATCGATGCCAACGAGGTCCATTCAGACGTCCGATCGAGTCTGGGCACCGGTGAGGATCGCGTCTGGGAGGGTATCCTGGTCACGCCGCGCCTGCGCAAGATCGTCGTATTGGCCGAAGAGCGAGCGGGCGATCGCGACGTGGATCCGCTGGATTTATATGAAGCCTTGCGCGCCGAGGGCGGCAGCATGGCCGCCGGGATTCTGCGCCGAGCCATCCCTCGTAACTCCGACGCTGCCGTCGAGTAGGAGCCTGCGTGAACCACCTCCAGGACTTCGTTGTTGGTCTGATCGACCATCACGGATATGTCGGCTTGTACATCGCCATGGCGGCGGGCAATATCGGAGCGCCGGTCGGTGCCGAGGTGCTGGTCCCGCTGGCGGGCGCGCTGGTCGCGACCGGGCATTTGAGCAACCTATGGCTGGTGGTCGCGGTCGCCGTTGCGGGCGAGTTAACCGGCCAGACGGCTGCTTACGCCGTCGGTCGCTACGGCGGGCGTCCGTTCGTCGAACGCTTCGGGAAATACGTTCGCTTTCACAGCGATCAGCTCGATCGGGTCGACGGGTTTTTCGCGCGCTACGGGACTTTTGCGATCTTCATTTGTCGCTTTGTCCCGGTCGTGCGCGGCATCGTCGGCATCCCGGCCGGTATCGCGCGCATGGCGTTGGTGCCATTTTATCTTTGGACGCTGCTGGGATCGATCGTCTTCTGCGGCGGCTTAGCGATATTAGGCCATGCATTGGGCAATCACTTGAGCGCGCTGCTGCCGCAATTGCATGCATGGTCGCATGCGCTTTTAGCGGCGCTGATCGTCCTAGTCCTCGCGATCGCGATCGTCGCCTACATCCGATCGCGATCGCCCAAGTCTTAGAGAAATGACGCTGCAGGAGCGTCTCGCGCAGATCCCCGACGCCCCGGGGGTCTACCAGATGATCGATCGCGACGGTGCGATCTTGTACATCGGCAAGGCGATCTCGCTGCGGAGTCGCGTGCGGTCGTATTTTCAAGAGAGCGTCGTGCATCACGTGCGCACCGCGGCGATGGTCGAGCGGGTCGTCGACGTGCGGACCATCGTCGTCACCAACGAAGTCGAAGCGCTGATCCTCGAAGCCAACCTGATCAAGCGCCATCAGCCGCCCTACAACGTAAGGCTGCGCGACGACAAGCGCTATCCGTACCTCAAAGTGACCGACGAACCATTTCCGCGCGTGCTCTTCACGCGCGCGATCAAGGGTGACGGCGCACGCTATTTTGGGCCATATACCGACGCGCACGGTTTGCGCGAGCTCATCGACCTGGTACGATTGGTCTTTCCCTTGCGCACCTGTCGCGAGCCGATCGACGGTAAGCGCGCGCGGCCGTGCCTGCAGTATCACATCAAGCGTTGCCTAGCGCCGTGCGTGGGCTATCAGAGCCAAGCCGATTACGGCGCGATGATCGAAGAAGTCGTGTTGTTTTTGGAAGGCAAGCAAGATTCGCTGCTCAAGCGCTTGCAGCAGGATATGATCGATTCCGCCGAATCGTTCAATTTCGAGAGCGCGGCGCGCCTGCGCGATCGGATCGTACGCGTGCGCAAGGTAACCGAAGGCCAAAAAGTCGTGTGGAAGTCGCGACTGGACATGGACCTGATCGCGGTCGCGCGCGCACAAGGTCAAGCCTGTATGCAAGCGTTCTTGGTCCGCGGCGGAAAATTGATCGGTCAGGAGCACTTCATCCTCGACGGGGTGCACGACCAATCCGACGCGCGGCTGTTCGATGAGTTCCTCAAGCAGTTCTACACCGCTCGGACGGCCGGATCGCCCGACCCGGTTCTGCCGGCGCGGGCCGGGCGCGATATCCAGTCGCCCGTTCCCGAAACGCATCGGACGCGAACGCTTTCATCCAACGCGGTTCCCAAGGAGATTCTCGTCGGCGCGCAACCGCCCGAGCGACCGGTGATCGAAACCTGGCTTTCGGCCCTCAAAGGCCAGCGCGTGCGCGTGTTGGTGCCCCAACGCGGCCCGCGCGCCGACTATCTGCGTTTGGTGCAGAAGAACGCCGAGCAAAACCTCAAGGCGTCCCTGGCCAATCAGGAAATTCAAGAGACCGCGCAAGCGCAGGCGCTCACCGAACTCGCCGACGCCCTGGAACTGCCCAAGGTTCCGCATCGTATCGAGTGCTACGACATCTCGAACATTCAAGGGACCAACGCGGTCGCTTCGATGATCGTCTTCGTCGAGGGTCGCGCCAAGAAGAGCGATTACCGCAAGTTTAAGATGCGCTACGACCAGGGGCCTAACGATTTCGCGATGATGCAAGAGACGCTGCGCCGTCGACTGCGATACTTACGGCGCGAAACCGACGGCGATCCGATGGCCGCGCAACTTGCCAAAAAAGAGCGGTTCAACAAGACTCCGGACTTGCTCCTCATCGACGGCGGCAAAGGCCAGCTGGGCGCGGTTGTCGAGGTCTTGGACGAAATGGATATGACCGGTATTCCGGTGGCGGGGCTGGCCAAGGAGCACGAATGGGTCTACGTCCCGGGCAACCCCTACCCGGTCGTGCTGGCGCCCAATAGCCCAGGCTTGCACCTCGTGATGCGCCTGCGCGACGAGGCCCATCGCTTCGCCGTGGCCTTTCATCGCCAGCAACGCGGGAAAGCGATGAAAAGCTCGGCGCTGGACGGGCTCGAAGGGGTTGGCCCGTTGCGGAAGAAGCGCTTGCTTACTGCCTTCGGGTCGGTCGCAGCCATTCGGCGCGCGAGCGTCGATGAGATCGCGGCCGTCAAAGGCATGACGCCGGCACTTGCGTCGCGCGTCAAGACTGCGTTAGGAGAGTGAACGTGCACTTGCTCATTCGTTTTATCATCAATGCCATCGTCTTGTATTGCATCGTGAGATTCGTTCCGGGGTTCACCGATGCCAGCGGCGCTGCCAACGTGATCACGCCGATGTGGGCGATCATTCTGGCGATCGTCTTTGGAGTCGTCAACGCCTTGATCGGGTCGATTTTGCGGCTGCTCAGCGCGCCGATCACCTGGCTGACGCACGGCTTGTTCTCGGTGGTCATCAACTGGATCGTGTTTGCGATCGCGATTCGTTGGACCGATTTGCGGGGTACCTGGCAGTCCAACCTGATCGGTGCGATCATCATGATGATCGTCTCGACGGTGCTTCAGCAGGCCTGGCAATCCGACGCCGAAAAGGTCAGGACCTAAGGCAACGGCCCGGGGTTGCCGCCAAGAGGCAACCCCGGCTAGACGCCGCGTGTTATAGTGAGTGACCGGTCGCGGGGCTGAACTAGGCTCGACGGAGAGATCCACGATCGGCGTCAGCAGGCGGAGTTGCGAGCTCTCCTAAAACGATCGCAACGGCAATACTTGCCGATAATCAATACGCACTCGCTGCCTAATCTAGGTTAGCGACGGGACCCGGAGAGCTGCCCGAGCCACTTCGGACTCCCGCCATAAATTCGGGCTGGTACGTACGCGTGATTCGACGTGCGCGCGAGATTAAGGATCTGCTGCGAACGGTAAGCCGTGCTTTGAGGCGTACGTCCGAGTAAGTCAAAGTCAAAGCTAAGCCTGAAGAACGCGCCGACGAGGCTTTTCGGACTCGGGGGGCAGTACCCCGACAGCTCCACCAGTTTTCCAGTTTTCATTCTACGCAGAAATCACGCTAAAAAGTTGTGCGTAGAGCACAACTGTTCGCATCAGGCAGGCGGTGAATTGCAAGTGGAACGAAGCGACGAGCAGGTTGCGGGAAAACCCCCGGCGCCGTCTCGAACCCGCCTGTTCCGACGAAAGCATCGTCGCTCTTCGGTCACAACGCTACGGCGTTGCTTCCTCCTCGTTTCGACGAAACATTCGGGCACGATGCGGACACCGCGGGTTTTCCCGCAACCTGCTAGGTTATGTCGTTCCTTGGCGCAGTAGGCCGAATTGTTTTTGCGCCAGCGCATAGCATTCGCACGATGCTTCCTCGAGTCCCGGCCGATCCAAGATCGCTATGACGCCCTGCGAGTACCGGATGAAACCGGCCGCCCTCAGGGTAGAGGCCGCAATCGTCACGCCCGATCGGCGGCTTCCCAACATCATTCCTAAGAACTCTTGGGTCAAGAGAATCTCATCGGATTTCACGCGATCTTGTGTCATCAAGATCCAACGGGCACATCGCTCGTACACGCTGTGAAGGCGATTGCATGCGGCGAGTTGCCCCAAGAGGTTGATATATGCTTGCAGATAGCGGCCGAGCAGGCGCTGAAAACCGGGATTCGTCTGCGTCAGATCGGCGAACAGTTCTGCCGAGATCGAAATAGCGTCGCCCGGCACCTGGCAGTAGCTGTGGTTTGGCGAAGTCGTGGCGCCTAACACCAGGGGAATTGCCGAAACGCCTTCATAGCCTACCGTTCCGACTTCAATCATGCCGCCATCTTCCATCTCAGCCACAACCGAAAGTACGCAGGTGAGCGGGAAGTACACCCGGTCAATTTCGGCGTCCGCATCGTAGATTTTTCGCCGCAATGCTAAGCGTTCTGCTTTGCCCAGACTCAAAACGCGCTCTGCACCCGGGCCGGTCAAATGGCGCAATAGCCGGTTTTGACTAAGCAATTCGGGGGTCAAGAGGGTTTTGCCGACAGAGGGTGCTTTTAGGGTCATAGCTTCTGCTCCGGGGTCTTTTCGCGGATTTTAGCACAGGCCATTAAATAATGCCATGGTGCGGTACCGTACAGCCTGGTCGCTCGCCTTTGGAATAGAATTTGCTTCTTCCCTTAGGCCAGGGTAAGCGGAGCGCCATTTTCGTGACGTCCACCCAGCCTGGAGGGGGTATGCCCTAGCATCGCCCGGAACGCGAAATTCGGACCCCTTTTTTGGGCAAGAATTAGCTCTGCCGATGCTCTTAATGTATTGGAGATAGGGCAGCTCATTTATTTTGAGCGCCAACGCCTTCGGCCATGAACCTTGTTGATGCAACGTATCCCGAATTGGCAGCCATTGAAGGATTCCAGCTATTTGCGGAGTCCCTGCCGTGTATTGTTTGGATTGCAGACGCAGACGGCAAGGTTGAATGGTGCAACCAGGACTTTGAGACGTACACCGGGCTAACCCTCCAAGGCGCGGTCGGCTGGGGTTGGATGCCCAGCGTCAACGTCGACGATCGGCAATCGATCACGCGAGAATGGGACCACTCGCTGGCGACCGGAACCGTTCTCGATTCCGTGGTGCGCCTGCGGGGCAAAGAAGGCTCGGATCGTTGGTTCAATATTCGCGCTCGCCCCTTTCTCGAGGCAAGCGGCGCGATCGCGAAATGGCTTGGCACGCTAACGGACGTTCACGAGCGGCAGCTGGCGTTCGAAGCGAACACCCATGTGGTAGACGCCTTGATGAAGGGCTATCTCTCAAAGGAGTTTCCGAGCGTAAAAGGTCTTACGTTCGACACGCACTACCGGGCTGCGGTAGTCCTGGAGAAGGTTGGTGGGGATTGGTATGACGTTTTCGAACTGCCCGACGGC
>DATKGB010000229.1:0-3576 GCA_035544315.1 Verrucomicrobiia bacterium | reverse complement strand
GGAGGAGGAGGGGGGAGCCGACGACGTTCGCAACGCCATGCCCGAGCGCCTCGAGCGCGTCCTGCGCGCATGCTGCGATGCGACCGGTGCGAAATACACGCTGGACTACCTCTTTCGCTATCCGGTCACCGCCAACGATCCCGCACAGACCATCTACGCGCGCGAACTCGCGCACCGGGCGTTCGGCGACGAACGCGTCATCGATGTCGCCGCGCTGATGGGTGCCGAAGACTTCTCGTTTTTTGCGCAGCGCGTGCCGGCCAGCTTCTACACCTTGGGCTGCCAAGGCGGCGCGTCGACCGCGCATCCCCACCATTCCAGCCTGTTTGATATCGACGAGCGCGCGCTTTCGACCGGCGTCGCCATGATGGCGGCGCTCGCGCTGGACGCTCCGCGCAATGCTCCCTGAGAGACCCGACGACTCCGTTCCGACCATCCCCGAGATCGTTCACCCCAAGGGCAATGACGATTATTTGGCAGTGATCTCCCGCGCGGTCTTCCAAACCGGCCTGAGCTGGAAGCAGATCGCCCAGCACTGGGGCGCGTACCTCCGCGCGTTTCGCAACTTCGATTGCGCGGCGGTGGCTGCATTCGGCGACTTGGAGATCGAGCGTGTGCTGATGGAGCCGGGCGTCTTGCGCAGCCCGCGAAAAGTTGCGGCCACCGTCAAGAACGCGCGGGCGATCCTCGACCTCGATCGGCAACACGGCGGTTTTGCCGCGTACCTGCGTTCTTTTCCGGATTATCGGTCTCTAGCGAAAGATCTGAAAAAGCGCTTCGTCTTCATGGGCGAGATGAACGCGTGGTACTTCCTATTCCGCGTCGGCGAATCGGTCCCGGAATTCAAAACGTGGGTGACCACCGTTCCCGGCGATCACCCACGCATGGCCGAGATGGTGGAAAAGACGCGGGGGCAGTGACTTGTGGCGCTGCTAGGGGGCGGGCGATGGCGGCGGCGTTGGCCCGCCGTTACCGCCCGGGCCGCCGGGACCGTTGAAGTTGTTGCGTAAGATATAGAGTCCTATCGACGGCGCGTAATTGAGCGAGGGCGGTCGCGCGCCCTCTAGGCCTAACGGCGTAAGATCCGTCGTTTGCGCGGCGGCAACTCTTCCGCAATACAAGATTGCCGGCAAGACGCCGATGTCGTTGGGATTGAGCTCGTACCACGTTCCCGATTTGGCCTGGTGCGCGACGATATCCCACGACGGCGCGGGCGCGCCCTTGGTAAAGTGCGCCTGCAATTCGCCGAGCACTTGCGTCGCGGTGGATTTTACGTCGGCGGTACATTGCGTTTGCGGGAACAGTGCGAACGGAGCCACGGGCGCTTTGGCCGGCAGCTTGTAAACGCGATAACTTTCTTGACCGGCCTGCGGTGGGCGCGGTGCGAAATACAGTCCGACTGCCGGCATGAAGGTCAGTTGGGGCACAAAGAAGATCGAGTTGGCCGGCTGATACAGATGGTATTTGGTCAAATCGTCGGGTTGAGCGATATGCACTTGCATGCACGCGAAGATGGCAAAGCGCCCGCCGCCGCGGTTGCCCCCGCGCGTTCCCACTCCACTGGGCGTCGCCGTCGGTGTCGGCGCCGGTGTCGCGCCCGGCGTCGTCGCGGGACGCGTGGTCTTGAGTGCGAGGCTCAGCGCATAGGTCGAACCCAAGCCGTGATAAGTCACGGTAACGTTGGGAATGGTCGGCGCCGGCATCGTCGCCGGATAACCGGCGGCCGTCTTGGCGGATTCGATCTGCGTCGTATAGACTTTGAGACCATCGAGGAACGTGTGGGCGTCGGTCGACGACTGTCCGGTGCACGCGGCGTTCGACGACGCCGCAAACGGATCGGCCGGCGGCGACGTCGGCAACGGCGAGAAGAATCCGCCACGGCTGCCACCCTGGCCCTCAGTGTTTGCGCCGCCCCGCTCTCCACCGAAGCCGCCGCCCGGGCCGCCGAATCGACCGCCGCGACCTCCGCCCCCGCCGATGCTGCCGGCGCGCGCGGCAGGTTGTTGTTGCAAACCCTGGCCGAATTTCACGTTGTACGTGACCGCATACGTGCGCGGCTGCACGGGCCGCGCGAGCGTTGGAATGAGCACGCCGCCGGCGGTTTGATAGGGCACTGCGTTGGCCGGCGAGGTAAAGATGCCGCCGAAACGGTTGGTGATGTTGCTCGCAACGACGTTGAGCGAGCCGCGCGCGAGCTGTGCGTGGACCGAGGCATCGAAGGTCGTGTAGGCGGGCAGGTTGTTTGCGTTGTTGGCACCGGTATAGGTCGCGTCGGCGAGATATTCAAGCGCGGAGTTGGGCGCTTTGTAATCCAGGACCAGCGATCCGGTCTGCAACGGCACGTTAGGCAACTGCGCACCCGAAATCACGAACGAGTACGGATTGTCGATACGCGGATCGTTGGTAATCGCCTTTGCAACGGTGATGTCGTAGTACGCTTGAACGACCAGCGGGCCCCAGGTGGCATAGCCGGTGATCGAACCGCCCTCGTAGTCGCGCCGAACGTTGCCGACCGGCGTGGAAAAGTACAGATTCTGCGCGCCGAACGGGGTGCCGAGCGGCAATCCGCATCCGGCCGGCGAGTCGAAGATCATCTGCGCGGCGTTGATATAGCCGGGCGGCAAGAAGCCCAGAGCGTTGATAATCGTCCCGTTGACTTGCGTCGGCAGCACGACGTCGTTTTGAACTTGTCGGTAGAGTGTGGTGCTGACCAGCGCGCCGCGCCAGGTGTGCGAATAGCTCGCGCTGGCCGAAACCGAAGAACTCGCGCCGGGCCGATCGCCGGGAGCTTGCCCGTTAGCGTAGTCGCCCGCGCAATTGAACGAGAGCGACGTGGGATCGGTTAAAATCGTCGAACGGCCAGCGTGCGCGGCAACCCCGCCGATCGCGTAGGATCCCGAGAAGCCATCGACGTTGGTCGGGCGCCAATTGAACGCTGCCGATGCCAGCAGCGAGACCGGCGCGTTGCTCGCGTGACTCAAGCCGATCGCTTCGTTGAACGTAAGCTTCGTGCTCGACTGAATCGCGTCGTTGAGTTGGATCGAACCGAAACTGGTTTGTTGCGCGCCGCTGTAGTACGGGAACGGCGACGCGACCAGCGGCGACGTCGATACCGCACTGGTATTGTTGGAGGCTTGGATCGAAAGCGTATGCCGCTCTTTGGCCGGCAGGGTCGCGTTGAACGAAAAGCCGGTCGACTTGGAATCGGTCAGATAGCCGGTCGGCTGCGGGATTCCGTTGATGAAACGGGCGAGCTCGTCGCGGTCGTTCTTAAATGACAATCCATAGATGGTTGCTTGAACCGTGGTGTCGCCGATGATGGCGTTGTCGGTCAGTCCGTACAGTTGCGAGCTGCGGATCGTGCTGTTGTTCGGGCCGTAGCCGCACGGTAGCGCTCCGTCGATTTTCAAACAGACTAACTCGTAGGTGCCCGACGTTCCAACGTATTGGCCGGTTAGCATTTGATTCTCGTTGAGCGTGTAGCGCAGTTTGAGAAGCGCGCCGGTCGTGTCGCCGTCGCCTTCGTGGGTGTAGTTCAAACCGGAGGCGTCAAGGTATTGCTCGCCATCTTCCCCC
>DATKGB010000228.1:0-4634 GCA_035544315.1 Verrucomicrobiia bacterium | reverse complement strand
CCTGCAGCCCATCCGCACCGAACCTGATGGAACCAAAGTCTTCGCGCTCACCGCGGAGTTAGCCGACTGGGAAGTCACCAAAGGCACGCGCGTGCGAGCCTGGACCTACAACGGCCTGGTCCCGGGGCCGGTCTTCCGGGTCAACGTCGGCGATCGGGTCAAGGTGCTGTTCACCAACAATCTTCCCGAAGCCACCGTCGTTCATTGGCACGGTCTGCCGGTCCCCAACGGCATGGACGGCGTTCCGGGCGTGACCCAGATGCCGGTGATGCCGGGCGGTTCGTTCACCTACGTATTCACCGCCAAGTATCCCGGAACGTTTATCTACCACACGCATTTCAACGATCTCGACCAGATCGACCGCGGCTTGTACGGGGCCTTTATCGTCGAGGATCCCACAGCACCGCGCGTCGCGCACGACTATCCGTTGATCATCTCCTCGTGGCGGATCAATAGCGACGCAGAGAACTTCTTCTCGATCGACGGCAAGTCGTATCCTGAAACCAAGCCATTGGAAGTCAAGCGCGGCGATCTCATTCGCTTGCGCTTCATCAATATCAGCGGTACCGAGTGGCACACGATGCATCTGCACGGCCACACGATGCGCGTCATCGCGCGCGACGGAAACCCGGTGACTTGGCCCGACATCGAAAACACGATCGCGATCGGCCCCGGACAAACCCTCGACGCGCTGGTCAAAGCCAATGCCGATCCGGGAACGTGGCTGCTCCACTGTCACGTGCTCGACCACAACATGAACGGCAACGTGATGCCCGGCGGATTAATAACCGCCATCCACTATGCCGGCACGCCCGACACGATGCTCGGCATGGAGACGGCCATGGGCGGCGCGTCGCACGGCTTGCACCAAAAGCTGGGCTTCTGGGAAACCATTCTGCTGGGATGCATAGCAGGCTTCACGATCTTCTTTGGCTTGCCGGTCGCAAAACTCAAGAACATCAAACCCCAAGCGATGTCGTTTCTCAACTCGCTGGCCGTCGGCGTGCTGTTCTTCCTACTCTTTGACGTTATCCGTCAAGCCTCTATACCGGTCGAAGATTCACTGCGCGTGTGGATCAGCGGCGGCGGCGATCCGAACAACTTTATCTCCCTTTGTCTGATCTTCATCATAGGGATCTCGATCGGACTGGTGGGCTTGGTATTCGGCACGCGCAGTTTCTTGCGCAGCGCCAAGGAAGCGGCCGGACATAATCCGCTGGCACTCTCGTTGATCATCGCTACGGGCATCGGTATGCACAACTTTGCCGAGGGCTTGGCCATCGGTCAATCGGCTGCGACCGGCGCGATCGAACTGGCGTTCATGCTGATCATCGGCTTCGGCTTGCATAACGCGACCGAAGGTTTCGGCATCGCGGCGCCGCTGATGCAAGCCGAAGGCGTCCGCTGGCGGTTCTTGCTGCTGGCCGGTATCATCGGCGGCGCGCCGACGTTCTTGGGAACCGTCGTGGGGTATGCGTTCGTTTCTCCGGTACTCTCGGTGTTGTTCCTCACCCTGGCCGCGGGCGCGATCATCTTCGTCATCTCCGAGATGCTCCACGTCGCCCGGCGCGTCGGCTTCGTCGAGACAGGGGTCATTGGCCTAGCCGTCGGATTCCTGATCGCATACGGAACCGATCTTATTCTGGCAGCGGTGGGTGCATAATGAAATATTTCTTGACGTTCGCTCTGATCGCGCTCTTAGGCGCCTCGGCCGGTCCGCAGGACGCCAAGGTCCCGCGGTTCTCCCATATCTTCGTCATCATGGAAGAGAACAAGGACTACGGGCAGATCATCGGTAGCCCCGACGCGCCGACGATCACGGCGCTTGGGAAGCGATACGGGTATGCAACCCAATTCTATGCCGAGACCCATCCCAGCCAGCCCAACTACGTCGCCCTCATCGGCGGCTACACGTACGGCATCCGTGATGACGACGCGTTCTACTGTCATGCCGACGACCAGCGCCCGTATTGCAAGAACTCGAGCAAGCCGGGGTACGTCGATCACACCGTCGATCGACCGTCGCTGGCGAGCCAACTCGAAGCGGCCGGCTTGACCTGGAAGAACTACAACGAAGATCTTCCGAGCCCCGGATCCGAAGCGATCGCTGCTGGCGCCTATGCCGCCAAACACTCGGGGTTTCTCAACTACGCGTCGGTGCAGAACGACCCCAAACGCGCGCAAAAGGTCGTCGGTTTCGATCAATTCGCAGCCGACCTTAAATCCGGCGACGTGCCGAACTTTGCGTTTGTGATTCCGGATCTATGCGACGAAATGCACGGTATGGGCGCGGACGGTACGCCGGCGGACTGCCGTTTCAGCAATATGGACAAACTGATTTGGCGCGGCGATCGGAACGTCAAGGCGATCGTCGGGGAAATCATGGCGACGCCGATCTGGAGGGCGTCGAGCAACGTCGCGATCGTCGTGACCTTCGACGAAGACGACCATTACGGCTTGGAAGGCTGCTGCGGCGTGGACGCCAACGATCCGGCCAATCGCGGGGGCGGTCACATCGGTACGATCGTGATCACCAACCACGGGCCGCGCGGCGTGGTCGATGCCACGCCCTACAGCCATTACTCGCTGCTGCGCACGATCGAAGACGCCTTCGGCATCGACACGCACCTCGCGCGCGCCGCCGCACCCGGCGTCGTGCCGATGGTTCCGCTCTTCGCTAAGCCCTAGCAGACCTGCTAGTATCCCAGTGGGAAAGTGTAGGTCGGGGGCGGGACGAGCGGCGTACCGACTTCGAGGACGATCTGTTTATGCGATGTTAACTCGATGGCCTTGAGATCGCCGGTGTAGATTTGACCGTTGACGTAGGTGGTGACCGGACCTTTGAAACTTGCGATTTGCTCCGGACCCAGCGTGTAGCCCCAGATGTCGAAGAAATTTCCGAGCGTGTAGAGTCCGCCTTGCGGCGCTTCGACTTGCGAGGCCTCGAGGTGAATGATCCCCGACGCGTCGTGCGTGTGCAACCAGTACAGACAAACGCTGGTGGGCGTCGTGGCCGCCATGCCCGCGTATTGTGGAATGGCGATCTGTTTGCCGCGATTGAAGATCGAGAGGTGCACGTGAATGTGCAGTACGGCTGCTTCGGACGACTCACACGGGATGCCGTCGACGGTTTGGCCTTGACCGCCCCCGGGCGAATTGAGGCGTTGGAAGAATTTGGTTCCGACGATGGTGTCCTTATCCACCTTTGAGAGATCGATCGCTTTGGGGGCCGAATTAGGACCCGGCGACGGCGTTGCGACCTCGAGCCCGCTGATGGCAGCCTCACGGTGGTTGCTGTAGGCGCGCGAGAGCGCAAAAGCCGCGAAGACCGCGGCGATCACGATGCCGATGATCATATAGACGGTGACCATCGGGTCGCGTTTGGTCGGATGGGTCGGGTCTCCGCCACGCGAATTACGTCGGCGGTCGGCTCGGGACGGTTGTCTCATGCTCTCCTCACGAACGAGATGGTTCCAGGACGACTCGATCGCTTGGATCCAAGCGACGATCCGGAATGAGATAGTTGGCGACGTAGTCGCGGACGGTTTCGGCCAACGGGGCGATCGGACGGTCGTATCCGCTCGCGCGCAAACGGTCGATCGTCGCCAACGTCGAGTATTGGTATTTCCCGCGGAGCGCTTGGGGCATCTCGATGTATTCTATATGTTCTGGAACCTTCATCGCGGCAAAGATCGGACGAACCAGTTCCAGCCACGTGTGGCTCGCGCCCGATCCGACGTTGACCAGGCCCGACGTCCCACTTTGCGCGAGATGTACGGTCATTTCGGCGGCATCTTTCACGTAAAGGAAGTCGCGCTCTTGTTCGCCGTCGCGATACTCCGGCCGGTAACTCTTGAAGAGCGCAACGCTGCCGGTCTCGCGAATCTGTTCGAATGCCTTGTAAACGATGCTGCGCATTTCGTCCTTGTGGCCTTCGTTGGGTCCGAAGATATTAAAATACTTGATACCGCACAGCGCGTCGAGCCATCCGCGGCGCGATGCGTACAGATCGAAGAGGTGCTTGGAGTACGCGTACATGTTGAGCGGTCGCAGCTCGCGCAAGTCGCAATCGTCGCAGAGGCGTTCTTCAAGGGCGCCGTAGGTGGCGGCCGACGACGCGTAGACGCACCGAACGCCGCGATCCATCGAAAAGTGCGCGACGTGTTTGGTGTATTCGTAATTATTGCGGATCAGGAAACCGGCGTCGCGTTCGGTCGTCGACGAACAAGCTCCCAGATGCACGATCGTGGCGACGTCGGAGAGCGACTGCGGATCGTCGACTAAGCGCCGTTCGAATGCGTCCGCGTCGAGGTAGTCGGCAAACCGCAGGGGTACGAGGTTCTTCCATTTTTCCGAAGCGTCGAGCCGGTCCACCACCAAAACGTTGTCCAGGCCCCGGCGGTTGAGTGCCCAAATAACGGCGCTGCCAATCAGGCCGGCGCCCCCGGTCACGACGATTCGACCCCGAGTGATATCGTGCATCGGCCCCTGGATTGGCGCTCCCCCCAAAAATTCCGGCTTATCACGGGTCGGAAGGTCGCTTCCCCGCCACGTCCAATACCCCGGACCCCCCCACCCTAGCGAAACCCCCAGCCCGGGGGATAGAGTCTCTGGAGACGACCCTCATCCTCCCC
>DATKGB010000227.1:0-2924 GCA_035544315.1 Verrucomicrobiia bacterium | reverse complement strand
GAGGAGGCCGATCTCGCGAATCAAATCGTGCCCCGGCTTGGCGACGACGTACCCCGGAATCGTCGGGGTTCCGGTGCCGAAGCGATACATCGAGGGTGTGTAGCGCATCGGCGCGGGTTCGAAATCAAATGGTTTGGCGTGCGCCATCCAGCCGGTCACGGCCGGACGGAAGCGCTCGAGCAATTCGGGTTTGACGTAGAGCCAACCGCAGCCCGAACCGCCCATCAGCCATTTGTGCGAACCGCCGCTCACCAAGTCGAGATCCCACTTCGTGACGTCGTACGGGTAGACGCCGGTGGTTTGGTAGGCGTCGACGCACAGCAGTGTGCCGACCTTGCGGCAGTGCGCTTGAATCGTGCGAATGTCGGCTACTGCGCCCGAAATGTAATACGCGTGAGAGAGCGCGGCGATTGCGGTCTTTTCGGTGATGGCCGCGCAGATGCGCTGCGTCGGGATCGTGCGCCCGTCGTCGGAGTCGACGACCGCGACGCGCGCGCCGAAGCGCTCCCATTCTTTCCAAACATACGTTAGCGACGGAAACTGCAGCGATTCGTAAACGACTTCGTTGCGTTCGCCCGAGAAGTCCAGGCAAGTCGCGATCGCCGCTTGAATCACCGAAACGTTGGGCGCCAAAAACACGCTGCCGGCAGGCGCGCCGACGATCGCTCCGATGCCGTCGGCGATCTGGCCGATGCGCGGCAGCCAGCCTTCCCACGCTTCGGGTCCGTCGGATGCCCACTGCCGCCAGTACTCGTCGAGCGCGGCGCGCGCGCCCAGCGGGGCCGCCCCCATCGAATGGCTGACCAAATACGTTGCCGTGTCGAGGGTTGGAAACTGCTCGCGCATGCGCGCCTGCGTGATCGTCGTGGCCACTATCCGTAGTCTCCTTCGCCCAGGTGCGTTCGTACGTCCCACAGTTCGGGGAACATTTTTTGACCCAGCGTTCCGGCTAAGTAATCGACGCCCGCCGAACCGCCGGTGCCGCGTTTGTGCCCGATCATGCGCTCGACCATACGAATGTGTCGGCCGCGCCAGAGGAGCACGCGTTCGTCGAACTCGATGAGATCTTCGAGCAGCAAGTGCAGATCGTAATGGGCGCTCTCGTTGCAATAGATCGTGACGAACGAAGCGATGAGGTCTTCCGACGAGCCGGCTGCGAAGCCGCGCCGCCCAAGCAAACCCTTGAGGTGGTCGTACAGCGACGGCTCGCGCAAACGCCGTTCCAATCGCCGGCGCCCGGCCGCGTCGAGCTCCAAATGCTTCAAGGCGTCGGGCCGGCGGATGCCGCACAGGAACTCGATCTCGCGAAACTGCAGCGACTGAAAGCCGCTGGCCGGATTGAGGTGGTCGCGAAATTGGTTGAACTCGTGGGGGGTCATCGTCTCGAGCACGTCGATCTGCTGTTCGAGAAGACGCTGGATCGTGTGAATTCGTCGGAAGTATTTGGCGACGCGAGGCAGGTTGCCGTTGTCGAGCGCGCCTACGGTCGCGTCGAGTTCGTGGAGCATCTGCTTGAACCAAAGTTCGTAAACTTGGTGGATGACGATGAACAACATTTCGTCATGATGCGGGGGCCGCGAAAGGGGCCGCTGCAAATCGAGCAGCCCGTCGACCTGCAGGTACGAACCGTACGACAGTTTCTCGGACACGTCTATTCGGCGCCGGCGCTGGAAAGATGCGTGGCGAGTTGCTCGTCGAGCGTTCCGCTCAGCGCGTGCCAAGTCATGAGATAATCGGCAGCTAACGATTGCAGCGGCGCCTTAAAGGTCTCGGGCCGATTCTTTTCGATGAAGAAGTGAGCGGCCCAGGCCGGGCCGTATCCGGCGGCGAGGGCCGCCGCAGCCAGCCAGGGCCTGCGCATCGCGATCGCTCCGACCATCAGTGCGGTTGCGGCTAACGTACCGGCGACGTGCATCGCGCGCGTCCGCGGATCGGCGTGCGCGTTGAGATAACGCGGCCAAAACGTTTCGAAGGGCATGGGCGAGGCTTACGGGGTTGCCCCGGCTTTTCCTCGAATCGGCTAGCGGCCCTGATAAGGAGTGGATTCATGCGCGTCTCTACCGCTCTAGTGCTCGTAGCCGCCGTGCTGGCGGCGTGTTCGGGCAGGTCTGGTTCGTCGGGGACGCCATCGAGTGCCAACCCGCTCGGCGTTCCGCTGTATGGCGGCAGCGTCGTGGTCGGCGCGCGCGCGTTCCCCATAACGATCGATCGTGCGAACGTCAACAATTACCCCGCCATTTTCGACACGTATGGCGGGAAATATATCGACCGCGAGATTATCGCCACGAGCGACGCGAGCCTCGACACGCTGAGCGATTGGCTGAGCGGGCTGAGCGCCAACCCTCCGACTGGGTACGTTGCGATGCCCGATAACGGCGACATCGAACGGGCGCGCGCCGAGGCGCTGCCGTACGGCTTCGCCTTTGCGTTGTTCAAGCGACAGGATGCCGGGAAGGGCGGAGCGCTCGTTGCCATGGCGATGGATCCGGCGATCCTCAACGCGCACGCGGGAATGGCCATGGGGTTGATCGACCACTATCGTTCGCTTCCGGCGATCCTGCGCGCAGCAGCCGACGCGCAGTTGAAACAACAAACCGGCATGACCGGCAGCCAGTTAATCGACCCGGCGATGCCGGCGGGTGCTGCGCTGGCCGCGTACGACGCCGTAAAATCTTCGAACCAGCGTGCTATCGTGTTGCTCGATGCGCGCAAGCAGTAAACCCTTCGTGCTGGCCGCGTTGCTAGCGACGGCACTTACGGCGCAGGCGGGCGCGGCCACGCCACCGCCCCCGCCGCAAAACTACGTCGGCATTCAAGGATTCGCGCTGATCGGCGTTCACCAAGATGTGATCGGCGATCAGCACGGCCTCGGCGCGGGCGTTTTCGTCGAAGCGCGCGTGGGCGGCCCGCGTATCGGGGTGCAC
>DATKGB010000226.1:0-5846 GCA_035544315.1 Verrucomicrobiia bacterium | reverse complement strand
GGCGCAGAATATGCCGCCGCGGGCGCCAACATGAGGACGGCGACGAACGCATAAGCTAATTTGTCCATCGCTTGCCATTATCACAAGCGAACCGCCGGCAGTCAACTAGCCGACGAGTTCCTTGAGGGCTCTCTCGAAGATCTTGGGAGCTTTGCCCTGGAACAAGAGGGACTCGTTCCCGCCGATCTGCCTGCGCAGTTCGATCAATTCGTCGCGCAGAGCGGCGGCCTTTTCAAATTCGAGATTGGCGGCGTACTCGCGCATCTTCGCCTCCAACTCGGCCGCCATTTTGATGGCGACATCCTTGGGCAGTTTTTCGGAGCGCAGCGCGGCGGCCGTCTCTTCGGTCGCACCGACCATCGACAGGATGTCCCGAATCTCTTTGCGGATGCTGCGCGGCTCGATTCCGTGCTCGAGGTTGAAGGCTACCTGGCGCTCGCGGCGTCGTTTGGTTTCGCCTAACGCGCGCGCCATCGATTGCGTCACGTTGTCGGCGTACATGATGACCTTACCTTCGACGTTGCGCGCCGCTCGGCCGATCGTCTGAATCAACGAGGTCGCGCTGCGCAGATAGCCTTCTTTATCGGCGTCCAGAATGCCGACCAGGGAAACTTCGGGAAGGTCCAGCCCTTCGCGCAGCAGATTGATCCCGACCAGCACGTCGAAGACGCCCAGGCGAAGATCGCGCAGGATCGCGACGCGTTCGAGCGTGTCGACCTCGCTATGCAAGTACCGCACCCTGAAGTTCATATCGAGCAAGAAGTCGGTCAGATCCTCGGCCATTTTCTTGGTCAACGTCGTTACCAACACGCGTTCTTTGCGTGCGGCGCGAACGCGGATCTCTTCCATCAAATCGTCGACTTGATTGCGCGTCGGGCGAACCTCGACGTCGGGGTCGACCAAGCCGGTCGGCCGAATGATCATCTCGACGGTCTGCGCGCTCCGGCCGATCTCGTACGTTCCAGGGGTCGCCGAGACGTAAATGGCCTGATTGAGGTGAGCGTCGAACTCGTCGTAGGTCAACGGGCGGTTGTCCAGCGCGCTGGGCAAGCGAAAGCCATGTTCGACCAGCGAGAGTTTGCGCGAACGATCGCCACCGTACATGCCGTGAACCTGCGGCAGCGTCACGTGCGACTCGTCGACGAACAGCAGCCAGTCTTTCGGGAAAAAATCGATCAAACAAGATGGCGTCGAGCCGGGCTCGCGGCCGGTCAGATGGCGCGAGTAGTTCTCGATACCGTTGCAGTATCCGACTTCCCGCAGCATGTCTAAGTCGTAGCGAGTACGCTGTTCGATCCGCTGCGCTTCGAGCAGTTTACCGTTGTCCTTGAAGTACTTGAGCCGCAGCTCGAGCTCGGCTTCGATCGAGTCGATCGCGCGACGGAGCTTTTCGTCGGGCGTAATGAAGTGCTTGGCCGGGAAGATCACCAGCTCGTCTTTTGATTCGACGTATTCGCCCGTCATGATGTTGACGACGTTGATAGCGTCGATCGTATCGCCGAAGAACTCGATGCGATGCACCAGCTCTTCTTCGACGCCCACGTACTCGAGCGTATCGCCGCGAACGCGGAAGGTTCCGCGCACCAAATTGAGATCGTTGCGCCGATACTGCATGTCCACGAGCTTGCGCAGCAGCACGTCGCGATCCAGTTCTTCGCCCAAACGCAGCCTGACGGACATCTCCATGTAGTCCGACGGCGAGCCCAAGCCGAAAATACACGAGACCGATGCGACGATCAGCGTGTCGGGGCGCGTCAGCAACGATTGTGTCGCCGAGTGCCGCAAGCGTTCGATCTCGTCGTTGATCGAGGAGTCTTTCTCGATATAGGTGTCGGTCGACGCGATGTACGCCTCGGGTTGATAGTAGTCGAAGTACGAAACGAAGTACTGGACGGCGTTGTTCGGAAAAAAATCGCGGAACTCGGCGCACAGCTGCGCGCCCAGCGTCTTGTTGTGGCAGAGCACCAGCGTCGGCTTCTGCACCAGCTCGACGACCCGCGCCATCGCCATGGTTTTGCCCGAGCCGGTCACTCCCAGCAGCGTCTGGATGCGGTCGCCGCGCAACACCCCGCGGCCCAGTGCTGCGGTCGCCACGGGCTGGTCGCCGGCTAGAGCGTAGGGCGAAACGAGCTGAAATTTCCCGGACATGATGTGCTTCTTCGACACCTTCTGCAGGGGGCCGGTTTCAGGAGGGAGGCCCGAGCGGCACTCGTTCTGAACGTCCCCCGTGCCCTACTCGCCCTGGAGACCAACCGTTGAGCCAGACCCCGCTGCTCTTTAGCGGAAACTCGAACCCGGAGCTCGCGTCGGAGATCGCCAAGCGCTTGAAGATGCCGGTCGGCAAATCGCTGGTCAGCAAATTCAAGAACGAGGAAACGCGCGTCGAGATCGGCGAGAACGTGCGCGGCTCCGAGGCGTTCGTGATTCAATCGATCTGCAAAGCGCCCAACGGCAATGGCGTCAACGATTCGTTGATGGAGCTTTTGTTGATGATCGATGCCTTGCGACGGGCGTCGGCGGCACGCATCTCGGCGGTCATCCCATACTACGGCTACGCCAAGCAAGACAAGAAGACCAAAGGCCGCGAGCCGATCTCGGCCAAGGTCGTCGCCAACCTGCTAAAAGTCGCAGGCGCGAAGCGGATCGTCACGCTAGACCTTCACGCGGCCCAAATTCAGGGCTTCTTCGACCTGCCGGTCGATAACTTGATGGCCATGCCGGTGTTGTGCAACCACCTCAAAAAAGAGGGGCTGTGCGACGATAAGATCGTCGTCGTCTCGCCCGACGCCGGCGGCGTACACCGCGCCGAGCTGTTCGCCAAGCGGCTCAATGCGTCGCTGGCCATCGTCTTTAAGCGCCGGCCCGAGCCCGACGTTTCCGAGGTCACCGACATCGTCGGCGACGTAAAGGGTAAGATCGCCGTGGTCGTTGATGATATGATTTCGACCGGCGGAACGCTGGCCAAGGCGGCCGAAGCGATCCGCGCCCGCGGTGCGATTAAAGTCTACACGGTCGCGACGCACGGAATTTTCGCCGGTGATGCCCTCGACGTTCTCGATCGGTCGGAGATCGAAAAGGTCATCGTTACCAACACGATCCCGATCGAAAATCTCGACGTTCACCCGAAGTTCGTCCAGCTCTCGATCGCTCAAACCCTCGCCGACGCGATTACCCGCATTACGACGAACCGCTCGATTTCCGAGCTGTTCGGCGACGAAAGCACGAACGGAACCGCTGCGCCGGGAACGCCCGAATCGGTAGCCGTCACCTAAGCATTCAGGAGAACGAACCACGTGGCCAACAAACAACTATCACTGACGGCCGAAACGCGCGAAAAGAGCGGCACGACCGCGGCGCACAAGCTGCGCACGACCGGAAGACTTCCCGGCGTCGTCTACGGACACGGCACGGCACCCGAGCACGTTTCCTTCGACGCACGCGCATTTGAAGATGTCTTGCAACACGGCGGTCGCACCAGCCTAATCACGCTGCAGGTCGGCAACAAGAGCGAAACCGCGCTGGTTCGCGCCCTGCAACGCGATCCGCTCTCGCGCAAAGTGATCCACGCGGATCTGCAACGCGTCTCGGCTCACGAGAGCGTGCATGCGAAGCTGCCGATCGTCACGATCGGCGTCGCGCGCGGCGTTCGCGAATCCGGCGGCGTCATGGACGTCATCTCCCACGAAATCGAAATCGAAGGGCCGGCCGACAAGCTGCCCGAGCGCTTGGAAGTCGACGTGACCGAACTAGGTATTCACGAAAACGCCGTCGCATCCGACGTCGTTTTGCCCGCCGGCTTCAAGCTCGTTACGCCGCCCGATACGACCGTCGTCGTGATCGAAGCCTCTAAGACGGCCCAAGCCGTCGAAGATGCCGCCACCGGCGTGACCCTCGAAACGACCGAACCCGAAGTCATCGGCGGCAAGCCCGAGGCACCCGTCGCCGCTTCCTGAATGCACTAAGTGTTTTTCTTAAAGAAGACCGCCAACGGCCAGCCTCCCCGGCTGGTCGTTGGTTTAGGAAACCCAGGCAAAGAGTACGCGGCCACCCGGCACAACGTCGGCTTTATGGTCGTCGACGAACTCGCGCGCCGCTGGGACGTCTCGACGTTCAAAACCAAAGACAAGGCGCGTCAGGCACTCGTCTCGTCGCGACGCGTTGTATTGATCGAGCCGACATCGTTCATGAATCTGTCGGGCGCGCCCGTACGCGTGATCGCATCTTGGTATCGCACCCAGCCCACCGACGTCGTCGTCATCAGCGACGATATGGATCTTCCGTTCGGCAAGATGCGCATGCGCCCGAGCGGCGGACACGGCGGCCACAACGGCCTGCGTTCGATCATCGCCACGATGGGTGATGCGTTCCCGCGTTTGCGAATCGGCGTCGGGCGGCCCGAGCGCGAGAGCATCGATCACGTCCTCTCGCCATTCACTTCCGACGAGCGGCGTGCGTTGCCCGCGGTCATATCGGCCGCCGCCGACGGCGTCGAGCGTTGGCTCGAGCACGACATCGAAGATGCGATGCAACTCATCAACGCCTGGGCGCCGCCCGCGTAAGGCTACAGATCGCGAGTGGACAAACTCAAGCAGGCCAACGCAACCATCACGACTATCCAGCCGATCGCCCAAGCGACCATCGCCGGCGGGGGCGGCGCGGCAACGGCAAACGGCACGGTTCCGCGCATCCCCAGGATCAGCGACACCGGTTCGAGGCGATAAACGGCCGAGCGCCAGAACGCGTCGGACGGCAGGATCAACTCGCTGACCGTGCCCACATCGGCAAACGAAGCGTTGTGTACGGTCGCGCCGATATCGCCGACGATGCCGGCTATCCAAGCAACTCCATACAATACGACCGCGGCGACGCCGCTGGAAATGGCGGCCATGCGCGAACTGAGCAGCAACGTCAGCGAGAGCATCGTAATGCCGACGCCGCACAGGTACGTTAACGCGATGGCGGGATGCGGCGGCGCGTATCCGGTGATGACGCGAACGATACCAAACTCGACGAACCCGGAAAAAAACGCGTACACGCACAGTAATATCGCGATTCCGGCGAATTTGCCGAGCACGATCTCCCAGCGACGCACCGGGCGGGTCGCCAGCGGCAACAGCAAGCCCGATTCGATGTCTCCGGCCAGCGTCGGGGCCGCGACGAACGCCCCACCCAGCGCAAAGATCAAATTAAACATGTAGGCGATCATCGTCAGCATGACCGCGCTGATCGCAAGCACCTGCAGGTGCGTGATCGGAGCGCCATGCGTCCCTTTTGTGTGATGGGCCAACGCGAAAAACCCCAACCCGGTCGCCAAGGCGACGGCTACGGTTAGGACGATCGCGGTAATCATGAGTTTTCGCCGGCTCATCTCGCGCAGTGTGATCGCGGCAATTCGAATGACGTTCATCCGGCGCCCAAAACTTCCATGAAACGCTGCTCGAGGGTCGTCGTCGCGGGCTCGATCGCATAGAGTTCTGCGCCGGCCGCAACCAAGTCGCGCACCAGCGCCGGAATCGCATCTCGGGTCGCCCCTTCGACGTGTATCCACTCGCCGTCGTTGGCCGGCGTACCGTAGCGTCGCAAAATCGGATCGATCGCGACCCCGTTCGAGGATGCGATCAATCGCACGCCACGCGACGCGCCGACGAGATCGGCAGTCGAGCCTTGCGCGACGATTCGCCCACGATCGACGATCGCCACCCGATCGCAGACCATCTCTACTTCGCCGAGCAGATGCGAGTTCAAGAAGACGGTCGTTCCGCGCGCCTTGAGCGCGCGCACGATTTCGCGAACGTCGACTCGACCGATCGGGTCCAGCGCGGAGGTCGGCTCGTCGAGATCTTCCC
>DATKGB010000225.1:0-19453 GCA_035544315.1 Verrucomicrobiia bacterium | reverse complement strand
AGGGGTGGTGGTGAACCCGGCGACCAACGTCGCGGCGACCGACGGCTATCGCGACATCAAAGCCATCGACTGCAGCGATCCCTATGTGGCGGTCGTCCACATGAAGCGCTTGTACGCGCCCTACTTGCAGCAACTGTGGGGCGTCAACGGCAACGCGCCGATCTTGCCCGAACATCTGCTGGCCAAATACAACGACGCTAAGGGATCCTTCAATACCGCGCCGTACAACGCGTTGCCGATCGGCAGCGGCCCGTTTAAGGTCGTGGAATGGCAACGCGGCGACGAAGTGCGGATGCAGGCCTATCCCGGCTACTTCCGGGGACGGCCCAAACTCAACGAAGTGATTTACAAGATCATGCCGGACGAGAATACGATGGCCACCGAACTGCAGACCCACGGAATCGATATGCTGGCTCGCGGCACGGCCATCAATTGGCCCCGCTACCAAGCATTGGGCGCGGACCCCAAGAGCGGCATCCAGACGATCCGGGTCGACTCCTTCGAGTACGATCACATCGACTTCAACCTGAAAACCGGCGCGCCGTCGATTCGCGACGTCAACGTTCGGCGGGCGATCGCCTATGCGACCGATCGCCAGGAAATCATCGCCAATATCTTTCACGGTTCGGCGATCCCGGCCGAAACCGATCAGCACCCGTTGCTTTCGTGGGCTCGTACCAACGATGTCACGCACTACCCGTTCGATCCAAAGAAAGCGGCGGCACTGCTCGACGCCGACGGCTGGGTCGTCGGTCCCGATGGCGTTCGCGTCAAGGGCGGTCAGCGGTTGGAGTTTACGCTCAGCACGCAGTCAGAATCGACCAACGGGCGAGCCCTCCAACTGCTCTTGCAGCGCGCGTGGCGTAACGTCGGTATCCAAGCCGACGTGAAGAACTACCCGACGGCGACGATGTTTGAAAACGGTGCCGCCGGCATTCTTGAGGGCGGGCACTACGACGTCGCGACATTCGCGTGGGTGGCCGCCGAAGATCCCGATGACAGCCCGCTCTTTGCCAAGAATAACTTTGCCCCTCGCGGCCAGAACTCGCTGTTCTGGGATAACCCCAAAGTCAACGCGGCGGAGAAAGACGCGCTATCGACGTTGGATCAGAATCGGCGCAAAGCCGATTACCTCGTTATCCAGCAGCAAATGATGCTCGACGTTCCGACGATCGTGATCTCGTTCCGCAAGGAAGTCTACGCGTACAATACGGATCTGAAGAACTTCACCGCATCGCCGGTCATCTCGCCATTTTGGAATCCGTGGGAGTATGAAATATGAGACTAGCCGCCGCACTTCTAGCGATACTCGTCGCGGGCACCGCGTGCACGCGCGTCGACGGACCCACCGTCGGCGGACGCGTCAATAGCTGGACGATTCCGCACACCTTGCGGTATGCGACCGCCGAGGACATCAGCGGTCTCAACCCCCATTTCTATCCGCAGGCCGTCGTCAATCTGCTTTCCGAACTGACGATGGCGTACTTGATTCGGTGGGACGAACACAATCGTTCGTATCCCGAATTAGCGATGGAGGTTCCGACCAAAGCCAACCGCGGCGTCAGTGCCGACGGCTTGACGATCACCTACCACTTGCGCCCCAACGTCAAGTGGTCCGACGGGGTGCCGTTCACTGCCGACGATGTGATTTTTTCGATTGCCGTGGTCCTGAACCCGGCCAATAACGAGGTCGGACGCGGGGGTTGGGATTTGATCGCGTCGGCCAAGGCGCCGGACAAGAATACCGTCGTCCTGCATATGAAGAAGCCATACTCGCCGTTCGTCGAGACGTTTTTTTCTACGGGCGGCGCGAACCCGTGTCTGCTTCCCAAGCATTTGTTGGCGCAGTACCCCAACATCAACAACGTCCCATACAACGCCAAACCGATCGGCATCGGGCCGTTTAAATACGTTCGCTGGGACCGCGCAAGCCAAGTGATCTTGGTGCCCAATCCGCTCTATTGGCGCGGGTTGCCTAAACTCCAAAAAATCATCTTTAAAATAATTCCGGATCGCAACACGACGCTCTCGCAATTGCAGGCCAAAGAGCTGGACATGTGGTGGCCCATCGGGGGAGCGTTCCTGCCGCAGGTGCAGGCGCTGCAGGCCTTTACGGTCTTTCGCCAGCCCGGTTATACCTACAACCACTACGATTTTAACATCCAGCGTCCGCGCGTTAGCGATCCCGCCGTCCGCCAGGCGCTGCGCTTGGCAACGGACCGGGTCGATCTGCGCAATACGATCGGTCACGGTATCGGCATCATCCAGGATGAGGTCGCGCCGGTAACCTCGCCGTACTACGATCCGACCATCCGAAATACGCCGTTCGATATCGCTTCCGCCAAGGCACTCCTGGATAAAGCCGGTTGGAAAGTCGGTGCCGGCGGCATTCGCGCAAAAAATGGTGTCGTGCTGAATCTGGACGTAGCCAGTACCACCGGCACCCCCGACGTTGACAGCCAGATCGAACTGGTCCGCCAATGGTGGAAACAAATCGGCGTGGGCATGTCCGTGCGACGCTATCCTGCGCCGTTGATGTTCGAGCCGGCTGCCGACGGCGGCATCGCGTACGGCAGCAACTGGGATCTGATCTTCTTTGCTTGGGGCGCCGACCCAATGGGCGACTTCACGCCGGAGTATGGCTGCAAATCGTTTCCCCCCAATGGCCAGAACGATCTGCGCTGGTGCAATCGAAAAGCCCAGGCGGCCATCGATGCATTCTACGCGCATTTTGATCCCGCCCAGCAAATCAGAGACGATGCCGTTGTGATGGAACAGCTCGATAAGGACGTCCCGACGTTTGTGACGACCCTTCGCGAGGATATTTGGGCGTACAACAAGGATCTCAAAAATTTCCATCCTAACAACGTGTCGCCATTTGACAACATGATGGACGTCGATATCTAATGCGTCTCGGGCGCGCCGCGGTCTGGATACTGACCGCGGCGTTGCTCTCGGGATGCGTTGCGGGCTCGCGTAACGTCGGCGTGCAGGCCGGGACGTTTCGATGGGCGGACGGCGAGGACATCGACAACCTCAACCCGATGCTGTCGACCGAAACGTTGGTCAACGATCTTTCGTCCTTTACGATGGGCTACTTCTTCGTCTTCGACGACAAGGGCCGGACCGTGCCGTCGCTGTGCTTGGAGGTGCCCACCAAAGCCAATGGCCTGATCTCCGCCAACGGCAAGTCGCTGACGTTTCGCCTGCGCCGCGGTGTCCGGTGGCAGGACGGTGCGCCGTTCACATCCGCCGACGTCGCCTTCACCGTCGGGCTCGTCTTGGATCCGCACACCAACGTTCTGACGCGCGAGGGCTGGGACGATATCGCGGCGGTGAAAACCCCCGACGACCACACCGTCGTATTTCGATTGAAGAAGCCGTATGCGGCCTTTATCAACCGCTTTTTTACGCCCATCGGCAACCCCGCGATTCTGCCCAAACATCTGCTAGCGGGTCGAGACATCAATCGCGCAGCTTACAACGGTTTGCCGGTCGGCCTGGGACCGTTTCGCTACGTTCGGTGGGCGCGCGGAGGCGACGTCGTCATGGAAGCCTCGCCATACTATTGGGGCGCCAAACCCAAACTTCAGCGCGTCGTGTTCGAGGTGATTCCGGACGCCAACACGGTAGCGACGCAACTGCGCACGCACGAACTCGATGCCTATATCCGCGTTCCGACCAACTTGCTCGAGCAAGTTCGAACCTTTGCCGGCGTGCGGCTCTATGGGTACGATACCAACTCGTACGGGCACATCGATTTTAACCTTGGCCGCCCGATGCTTGCCGACGTTCGAGTTCGCGCGGCGCTCGCTCGCGCGATCGACGTTCGTTTGCTCTGGCAGAAGGTCGACCGCGAATCGGGATTTCTAGCATGCACGCCGATCTCGCACTTGAATTGGGCCTACGACGCGCACGCGCCCTGCTTAAATTACGATCTGACCAAAGCGGCGCAACTGCTGGATGCGGCCGGATGGCGACTGGGCAGCGACGGGTTGCGCCGCAAGGGCGGCCGGGCGGTGCGCCTGCAATTCGCCGGGAACATCGGCAATCCGGGACTGGACGCGCGCGTCGCGATCGTCCAAGCCGCGCTGAGTAGACTTGGCGTCGGCCTGGACTACATCAAGTATCCGACGGATCTGCTGTTCGCGTCGTTTCCCGGCGGGGGCATCGTCGCGACCGGGAGGTACGACCTGACGGCCTATGCGTGGTCGTTGCCGCCCGATCCGGACATTTCCAATCTGGTCGCGTGTACCAGCAGACCACCTGCCGGTCAGAACTACCTGAGGTATTGCAATCCGGCCGTCGACGCTGCGCTGCAAGACGCGCTGGAAACGTACGATCGTCCGCGCCGGCGCGACGATTACGTGCGCGTCCAAGAGGCGCTCGCGCGCGACGTCCCGTTTATCGTGATGAGCCAGCGGACCGATCACATCGGGGCCGGTGATGATGTTAAAGGGTTGCGGCCCGGACCGACGATGGTGTTCTGGAATCCAACGCAGTTGTCGGTCGGCGTGCGGTAAGCCACGTTAAGAGCGCCGCGCCGAACAGCGGAAGCGTGCGCAGCCCGGCCGAGAGCGCGCTGGGCGCGAACATGCCGGCGGCGACTTGTTCGGCGTGCCAGATCTGCGCGACCGACGCATCGGGCGAAACCGAGAACGGCAGCATCGCGTCGGGCCAGATCGGCAGCGCGCGACCGTGAGCGAGCGCTCCGAACGCGACGATCGCAATCGCGGCACCCAACAACGGCGCAAACTCTCGTATGCGCTGCACGCCAACCAGGCCGAACGTCGCGGCCGTTAAGGCCAGCGCGATCAGCAGGGTTTGCGCGACGCCGTCGGGCCGTTGGCCGATACCCAGCCAATCGATGCCGACGAGCAGCAGCGCGATCGTCGTCCAGACGCGCGCTGGGCCGCGTGCGCTGCGCGTCAGAACGACGAACGCGGGGATGAAGAGCAGCCCAAAATCGTGCTCGTGAAAAAACGGGAACGCGAGCGGCGTCAACGCGCAGAAGGCGCAAAACACCGCGAGGGGATCGTCCCTACGAAACCACGCAATCGCTGCTGCCGACACGAGTGCCGCAGCCGCGACGGTCCACTGGAGGGCCGCCGCGAGCGCATCGCTCGCCCCTAAGGCGTGGGCGATCGCGCCGGGCGTGAACTGGATGAGGGCCAAACCCTCGGCCCAAGCGTGCGCGTGTAAGAGCTGCAGGTACGCGCCGATCGACGGGACGTTTCCGACCCGCGCCAGCAGCGCCCATACGCCCAAGAACGCCAGCGCACCGGCGACTTGCGCGGCGATGGCGCGTCGATCTCGCGACCACGCCAGCAGCGCCGGCACGAAGGTCGGCTGGAGGCCCGCGACCAGGGCCGCGATCGCGGCGCGTGCGTGCTTCTCGCGCGCGAACGCCAGCGATGCCAACGCCATGGCCGCGACGCCGACCAATGCGAACTGCCCGAGCGCGAGGTCGCTGGAGATCGGCCCGAATGCCAACGCGGCCAAGACGGCTGCGGCCCATGCGGTCGGGTCGCGCGTTCGTCCGACGAGCGCCAGCAGGGCGGCGATGCAAATCGCCAGCGACAGCCCGAGCGTCGCGCTCCACGCGATCGCGGCCGAGCCGAACGGCAATCGCGCGTAGAGCGCTGCGACGGGCAGCAACGGCGGGGGATTGACGAATGGCAAGAGTTCGTTGCGTCGTGCGTCGACGCCGGGGATGGAACGCTCGGCATCCCAAATATCGCGTGCGTACGGATCGCCGCCGCGCAGCCAGGTTTGGCCGGCGGCGTAGTAGGCCTCGAAATCGCGCAGTTGGGGCCCCGGCGTCGCGTGCGGGCGAAAGAAGAAGATCGCGACGAGGTACGCGATTAGCGCGACGACGAGCAGGCGACGCTTCATCGTGCCGCCAACGCCGGCGCGCGCGCGCTGCGCGGAACGTAGACCGCGGCAGCGGCCAGCGCCTCATCGCCCTCGCTCACCACGGGGTCGGTGTCCCCGACGTGCCGACGTGCGCTTGGGAAAGAACGAACAACAGGCTGATGGCCGTCGCAACGTACGAAAGGCTGACGCGGACGCGCGCCGCTAGCGTGAGGTTGAGCGCGCGCGGATCGACGTTCCCTCGCCACATCGAGACGATCGCCGGAATCCCCAGCACGCCGATCACGATGACGAAGATGATCGGCACGTGCCAGAGGATGGCGACGACGACGAACGCGGCGACGCCCAGGATCCACAGCGGCGGCCACACCGCGGCGATCACGCGGCCGCCGTCAAACGGTGGAACGGGAAGCATATTGAAGAGATTGAGAAACGCGCTCACGTCGGCTACGGCGATCCAAAACGGATCGTGGAACAGCTGACCGATCACGTAACAAAGGACTGCCAGAGCTAAGCCCGTGAGCGGTCCCGCGAGGGCGATATAGGCGTCGTGCTCGAGGTCGTCGGGGGGCACGCCCATCGTGAACGCTCCCATAAACGGAACGAACTGCGGCAGCCGCGCTTCCAAACCGTAGGAACGAAACGCGAAGTAATGCCCGAGTTCGTGCACCAGCAGCGTCAACAGAATGACGATTGCAAAGCGCCACCCAAATACCATTACGTAGAGCCAGAGCGAGAGTAGAAACGTCCAGCTTAGCGCAAAAACTTTGGCAAAGAAAAATAAGAACTTGAACTCGAGCAGGATCGCGATCAGGGTCTTGAACTTGGCGGCAAGCAACGCCAGCCCGACCAGGCCCGTCCCGACGTTTCGTGCCGCGTTGTTGGGGTGAGCGGGGGCTGGGTCCCGGTCCGGCTCCTGCGGCTCGCGTGACTCCATCGTGTGGACGTTCCTCGCGGGTACCCGACCTTCCGGCCAACGCGACCATCAAGGGTTCGGTGCGCATTTTCGAGTAGCGAGAACGCGATGCGCATCGTTATCGTCGGCGGAGGGTTTGCCGGGATCGCCGTGGCCCAGCGACTCGAGCGGCGCCTGAAGGTCGAAGAGGCCGAAATCGTTTTGCTCAGCCGCGAAAACTTCACGCTGTTTACGCCGCTGCTTCCCGAAGTGTGTTCGGGCGCATTGGACGTGCGTCACGTGGTTACGCCGATCCGTTCGCAGCTGCGTCGCACGCAGTTCATCCTTGCCGATTTCCGCGAGATCGATGTGGCCAGCAAGATCATCGACTTTACCCACACGCTGACCGGTGCGAGCGATCGGCTGTCGTACGACCACGTCGTGTTGGCGATCGGATCGACGATCTCCACGTTTGGGCTGCCGGGCGTTGCCGAGCACGTGTTTGCGCTTAAGACACTCGAAGATGCCGGTATTCTGCGCAACCGCCTGATGTGGCTGCTCGAATTGGCCGATTCCGAGCTCGACGTTACGGCGCGCCGGGGTTTGCTGCGCGTGATCGTGGTCGGCGGTGGTTTTACCGGTGTCGAGGCAGCGGGCGAATTGCTCGACCTGTTCAAGAGCGTGCTGCGGTATTATCCGCGAATCGCGCGCGACGACGTGGAAGTCGTGTTGGTCGAAGGCGGCCCGACATTGCTGCCCGGGCTGCCGAGCAAGATGGGAACGTACAGCGCGCGGGCGCTAAGCGCGCGCGGCTTGGCGATTCGCACCGGCGATCGGGTTGCCGGCGTCGACGGTCGCGCGCTGCATCTTGCCAGCGGTGCGCAGATCGAAAGCCGTACGATCGTGTGGAGCGCGGGCGTCCAGCCTTCGCCGAGCCTTAGTACGACGCCGCTGCCGCGCGGGCGCGGCGGCTCGATCGCGACGCGCGCCGACATGAGCGTTGTCGGATATCCGGGCGTTTGGGCGATCGGCGACTGCAGCGCGATCCCGCAAGGCGACGCCACGGCGTATCCGGCAACCGCGCAGCACGCGATCCGCGAGGGTCCGGTTCTGGCCGATAATATCGTGGCCGTCCTGCGCGGGAAGCCGAGCAAGCCGTTTAGGTATCGTTCGCTGGGCATGATGGCGTCGTTAGGAGGTCGGCGTGCGGTCGCGCAACTGCCCGGCGATCGCGTTTTGACCGGCTTTGCGGCGTGGCTATTGTGGCGCACCTACTACTTGTCGCGCCTGCCCGGCTTGGATCGCAAACTTCGCGTGGCGTTCGACTGGTCGCTCGAACTGCTCTTTCCGCGCGACATCGCCGAATTGCGCGTCTACACGCGGCGCGCCCAATCCAGCGCAGCCGCCGACGCGGGCCTGGCGCGTGACGACGAGGCACGGGCCCACCTCTAGCGAATCCGTCCTCATGGAAATGCGCGAGCCGATCGAGCGGTTGATCCGCGATCCCAAGGAATTTACGCGCGGCGTGAACTTCCCCGACCCGGCCAACATTCGGATCTACGACGAGACCTTACGTGACGGCGAGCAGATGCCCGGCGTTTGCTACACGCCCGATCAAAAGTACGAGATCGCTAAGGCGTTGGCCGATATCGGCGTGCATATCATGTCCGTGGGTTTCCCGGCGGCTTCGGCGGGCGATCGGCACACGCTACAACTGGTGATGGAAGGCAAACGCCGCGGCGAACTGGGCGAGGTCGAAATCGTCGTCATGTGCCGCTCCAATCGCAAAGATATCGACGTCACCGTGGAGACCTTGCGCGGGGCCGGGATCGAACCGCGAGATGTGACGTTTTTCATCTTCACCTCGGGCAGCGATCTGCACCTCAAATACAAGATCGGTAAGACGTTGCTCCGCTTCGAAGGCGTCGACGAGTCGCAGTGGCTCGACCTTCCGCTGGAGTTCTATCGCAACGCCAACATCAATTTACAATGCGATGCGATTGCGCACGCCCGCGCGTGCGGCGTCGAGCGGATCGAGTTCGGCGCCGAAGACGGAAGCCGCGGCGATGTCGAATACTTCATCGAGTATTTCAAGCGCGGCCTGGCCGCCGGTGCGACGCGGCCAGCGTGGCCCGACACGGTCGGATGCTTGACGCCCGAAGCCGCACGCTGGTACTGCACGCGGATCGCGGCGGCCCTCCCGCCGGGACTGCCGCTCGTCGCACATCTGCACAACGATTACGGTTTGGGGACGATCAACGCGATCACCGCTCTCTCCGCCGGTTTTTCGGTCGTCTCGGTCACCGCGAACGGGTACGGCGAGCGGGCGGGCAACGTCAAGCTTCACGAGTTCGTCGTGGCGCTGCGCGTGCTGTACGGGATCGAGATTCCAGGGTTCAAGTACGAAAAGCTGCGCGATCTGGCGCGCTTCATGGAGCGTCTGAGCGGGATTCCGATGCAGCAGCACGAGCCGATCGTAGGGTCGCGCGTCTTCACCCACGAGTCGGGCATCCACACCCACGCGATGCTGATCGATCATCGCATGTACGAAGCCGTTCCCGCGGAGTTGGTCGGCGCGCGCACCTCGTTCGTGTTCGGCAAACACTCCGGCGTAGCGCTGGTGGAGCAAACGCTGCAAGAACGCCGTGAGGCACTTCAAGCCGCCGGCATAGAAGCCACGCCCGAGCTCGCCCACCTCGTCACCGAAGAAATCAAACGCCTTCGCGAAGAGCGCGCCGCCTCAAGCTTGAGCGCCGACGCCATCGACCAACACGAAGCCGCCATGCGCCGCCTCTCCCTCGACGAAAACGACGTCGTCAACATCGCAATCGCTCTGGGGTCGATGTAGCGGAGGCTAATGTTACACGTTCGGCGGTTAGGCTAAACCGCCCATGCGGAAGGCGGCGACGAAGGCTTTGAAAACGGTGGGATAGTCGTCGTGGACCAGCCGCACGGTGCGCGAGCCGACGCGGCTGAAGCCGGGGATCATCTCGATGAGGTCGGCTTGCTCGACGCGGGCGACGTCGATTTCCAACGTGAGCGGCGCCTTGAGAACGAACGGTTTGGCGTTCGCGCGATTGGCTATGGCCGCGCGGGCTGCGTCGCGGATGAGGGCTTGGGATGCTAACGGCGAGATCGAGTCTGAGGCGAAGTTGCCGATCGACTCTTTGACGATCGCGCCGGTGACCCACGGCATTTGGCCCTGCGCGCTTTCGACGGTCGTCCGATCGCCGGTAATTAGCAGCAGCGGAACTCCGAAGTGTCCGAGCAGGGCGGCGTTGAGGGTGGCCTCGCTGCAAGGCATGTCATTGAGGCGCGCTTGGTAGATCACGCCGGGCGAATAGGTGTGACACAGCACCGCGTCGGCGTCGCCGATCGCGCCGTGGTAACCAGTGAAGAATGCGCCCCCGAAACCGGCGTCGGCATTTTGAACCATCGAGAAGGGTTTGCGGTTCCCCGAAACCACTCGCACGTCGTCGGGCAATTCCTCGAAGATCACATTGCGCATCGGGCCGTGCGAATCGTTGACCAGCACGTCGGTCGCTCCGGCTTCACGCGCGCCGTCGATGGCCGCGCGGACTTCGCGCATCATCCAGGTGCGATAGAGCGCGTATTCGGGATGGGGCGTGCGCGCGTCGCACTGTTCCCAAGCGCAGACGCCGGCGGTTCCTTCCATATCGCATGAAAGGTAGAGCTTCACGCGGGCACCAGCCCGGCACCGCCCAGGCGGAAAGCGGCGACGAACGCGCGGAAGACCGTCTGGTAGTCGGCGGCGGCAAAGCGCACGGTGCGAGCGTCGATCCGCTCGAAGTCGGGCATCAATTCGACGACGTCGGCGCATTCGGCACGCGTAAAGGTCAGTTCCATCTCGATGGGCGGGGCAAAGACGAACGGCTTGGCCTGCGCTGCCCGAGCGAACGCTTCGCGCGCACCCTCGCGAATCGCCGCGGCGGCGGCGGAGGGTGCCATCGAATCGGCTGCATAGTAGCCGATCGATTCTTTCACGACTACGCCGGTAACCCACGGCATCATCGTCGTGACTTCTTGCACGATCGTGCGATCGCCGGTGATCAGCAGCAGCGGGATACCGTACGTTCCCGCTAGCGCGGCATTGAGGGTCGCTTCGCTGCACTGCACGCCGTTGATTCGGACGCCGAACAGCACTTCAGCGGTGTAGGTGTGCGACAGCGTCGAGCCGGCCATCCCCGCGCCGCCATGGTAGCCGGTGAAGAACGCGCCGGCGAAACCGGCACCCAGACCTTGCGCCATCGACAACGGCTTGCGCGATCCCGATACTACCCGCACGTCGTCGGGCAACTCGTCCCACAGCAGGTTGCGCATGTCCCAATGCGAGTCGTTTATGAGGATTTCGGCGGCGCCGGCTTGGCGCGCGCCGTCGATGGCCGCACGCACTTCGCGCGTCATGTAACGCCGATAGACGGGATATTCGTCCTGATTGGACGGATCGCACTGCGCCCAAGAACAGACGCCGGCGGTGCCTTCCATGTCGCAAGAGATATAGAGTTTCACGTACCGCCTTGGCTGGCCAGGCCGCCCGTCGCTTCGGCGAGGCCGGCTTTGGCTGCAACGTTCTGCGGGTTGGCGTGCAGCGCTCGCCGATAGTACGCAATCGCGTCGGCATATTTGGCGACGGTCAGATACATGTCGCCCAGCTGCGTGAGCGCTACGTCGTCGTTGGGATGCGCGGCGACGCGCTTGCGCAGCGCGCTCAACTGCTCCAGCACCGCCGGCGGCGGCCCGCCCTCGACGTTGGTGTTTCCGGCTTGCGCGCCCGAAGCGCTCGTCCCGCCCGCCCCGGCCGAACCAAACAACGATCCGGCCACACCGAACCCTTGGGCGACCAGGTAACCGACTAAACCCAAGAAGATCACGGCAAAGACGATGACCACGGGCAGGTAGATGCGGGGTGGCAGGCCGCGAGGCGTGGGAGTTTGCACGATGACTCGTTGGACGTTTGGCGAACCGAATCATTCGTGCTGCCCAGCGAAGCCGATCTGCAGTTGATGTTCGCGCGCCTGAACTACGAACGGTTCAACGGCGAAGCGCCCGATTGCGCCATTTCCTACAACGAGCGTTTTTCCAACACGAGCGGGCGCATCACCTATAGCGTCCGGCCGCTGCTCATCGAACTCTCGCCCAAACATTTCCGCAAGCATCCCGAGGCGCTGGAAGAGACGCTGCTCCACGAGATGATCCACGCGTGGTGTTTTGCATACCATCGCGATACCGGACACGGGGCGCGCTTTCGGCGCAAGATGCGCGAGTGCGGCATCACGTCGATCTATCACGACCTTGGAAACGTTCGGCCCTTGACCGAATCCAGCAAACGCTACATCCTGCGATGCGAGCATTGCGGTACCGAAGCCTTACGCAAACGCCTTCCCGGCAAGCCGGTGTCGTGTTCGCGCTGCAACCCCCGTCGCTTCGACCCGCGCTACCCGCTCACGATCCTAGAAGTCCTCGAAACCCAAACGATCGGCACATCCTTGGAGCGGGCTGCTCGCCGCCGGCACCCGTAACGGCTCGCACCGGCAAAAAGGGGGCCCTTCGCTACCTAGGTAGCGGCCAAACCGGCCTGGGTGGGCGAAGATAGCGGGGTATGACGACTACCCGTAAAGAGACCGACTCGATGGGCGCCATCGACGTCCCTAGCGACAAGTACTACGGCGCGCAATCGGCGCGCTCGTTGATCCACTTCGATATCGGCGAGGACCGCTGGCCGCGCGACCTGATGCCCAAGCAAGTCATCAAGGCGATGGCGACGCTCAAGAAGGCCGCCGCGCTGGTCAACCACGATCTCGGCAAACTCGATGCGGAGAAGACCGATTTGATCGTCAAGGCTGCCGACGAAGTCGTCGCGGGAAAGCTGGATGCGCACTTTCCGTTGCGCGTGTGGCAGACGGGTTCGGGCACGCAGACGAACATGAATGTCAACGAGGTCATTTCCAACCGCGCGATCGAGATCGCCGGCGGCCAGATGGGTTCCAAGAAGCCGATCCACCCCAACGACCACGTGAACATGTCGCAGTCGTCCAACGACACCTTCCCAACGGCCATGCACATGGCAGCCGCCGCGGCTATGGTCGAGATGCTGCCGGCCGTGGAGCGCTTGCGCAACGCGCTCAACGACAAGGCCGTCGCTTGGAAAGACGTCGTCAAGGTGGGGCGCACGCATCTCCAGGACGCGACCCCGCTGACGTTGGGCCAAGAGTTCTCGGGCTATGTCACCCAACTCGACCGCGCGATGGTCGCGTGCAAAGAATCGCTCAACCACCTCTACGATCTGGCGATCGGCGGCACGGCCGTCGGAACCGGTCTCAACGCACCCAAAGAGTTTGCAGAGCGCGCATCCAAGAAACTCGCCGAACTCACCGGCTTGCCGTTTCGTTCGCACCCCAACAAATTCACCGCGCTGGCATCGCACGACGATTTCGTCTTTGCGTCGGGCGCGCTCAAACAGCTAGCTACGGCGCTGATGAAAATCGCCAACGACATCCGATGGCTGGCTTCGGGGCCGCGCGCCGGTATCGGCGAGCTCGTACTGCCCGAGAACGAACCGGGCTCGTCGATCATGCCAGGAAAAGTCAACCCGACGCAGTCCGAAGCGATGACGATGGTGTGCGTCCAGGTCTTCGGCAACGATCTGGCGATCTCGTTCGGCGCTTCCCAAGGCAACTTCGAGTTGAACGTTTTTAACCCAGTCATGATCTACAATTTTCTGCACTCGACGTCGCTGCTGCGCGATGCCTGCACGATGTTCCGCGAACACGCCGTTGAAGGTCTCGCCGCCAACGAAGAGCAGATCAAAAAATACCTCGACGAATCGTTAATGACCGTTACCGCGCTGGCGCCGACAATCGGCTACGACAAAGCCGCCGAGATCGCCAAGCACGCCCATCACCACAAACTCACGCTCAAGGACGCGGCCGTCGGCTTGGGCTACGTGTCCGCCGAAGACTTCGACAAGTACGTGGTTCCGCGCGAGATGACGTACCCGAAATAGACTAGAACAGGTGGCGCCCGACCAGCAAGATCGCCGCGACGACCAGCGCGACGGCTACCAAGATTAGTAACTGCGACGAACGTAAGCGCAGCGAAAGGCGCGCGCCGATCGGGCCGCCGCACAGGCCTCCCAAGACCAGTGGTACGGCGTCTGCAAGGCGAATGTCGTGTTGAAATATGTGGGCGACCAGCCCGATCGGCGAGGTGAGTACGATCGCAAAATGCGAGGTCGCGCTGATCGCGTGGGCGGGCAGTTCGGAGAAGTACAACAATCCCGGAACCACGATGACGCCGCCGCCGATGCCGAACAGACTCGACACCAGGCCGACGAAGAAGCCCATCGCTAGCGCCGCACGATACGACATGCCTTTGATCCCGGTAATGTCGCCGGCATCGGCGCGCTTGGCGACGGTCTTGCGCCGATTGAATACTACGTCGGCCGCCACCGCGATCAAGAATACGGCCAGGATCGAATCGAACGCTGGCGCGGAAAGATGCGTAACGAGTAGCGCGCCCAGAATCGATCCCGGCAACCCGCCTAAAGCGATGATCAGACCGACCTTCACATGTACGCGTTTTTGCAGTAGGTAAGTAAACGCGCCGCTCGCGCTATTGGCAACGACGAGCGCTAACGAAGTGCCGGCCGCTTCGGCCGGCGCCAACCCGAAAAACAATCGCAAGATCGGCACCAGCAAGAAGCCGCCGCCCAACCCGACCATCGAACCGAACGTCGAGGCCGCCAATCCGGCGGCGAAGAGTTCGAGCGCCGACTTCACGCCGGCGGGTTTTTCAATCCAACGATGTTGTAGATCCGAATCGGGATGCTCTTGCCTTTGACCATCACCGGCTCCATCTCCACGACTTCGACGACGTCTTTGACTTCCTGATAGGTCGCGTCGCTGATGACGATTTCGCCGCCTTTGGCGACGTTGTAGAGGCGAGCGGCTACGTTGACGTTATCGCCGATGACCGTGTAGTTCATTCGCGAAGAGGCGCCCAGGTTGCCCATCACGACGTCGCCGGTGTTGACGCCCATGCCGACGGTGAAAGCGTGTTTCCCCTGAGCGATCCACTCTTGTGACATCTTGGCGATCATTTGTTGCTGCTCGAATGCGGAGATCACGGCGTTCTTTGCATCTTGGGGCGTTTGGAACGGAGCGGAGAAGACGGCCATGATGCAATCGCCGATAAACTTGTCGACGTAGCCGCCGTACTTAAAGACCAACTTGCACATCGCATCGAAATACTCGTTGAGTTGCGCGTAGATCTCTTCGGGCGTCATCGTTTCGGACATCGACGTGAACCCACGGATATCGCTGTAGAAAACCGTGACGCGCACGCGGGTACCGCGCAGGCTTAGCGAGGAGCGCGGGTCTTCGTTCTTGAGAATTTCTTTAACGACCGCCGGGCTAACGTGCATGCCGAACATGTCGGTGACCATCTTGCGCTGGGCGCCCTCTTTGAGAACGCGGTACAACCCCCCGAACAGGGTTGCCAACAGCATCGCGCCGGCGACGTGGATCAGATCGACTAAATACAGGTGGTAGACGTAGATCGCGACCGCAAACTCTACGTATACGACGACGGCAACCAAACTGACGACGATGCCGTAGGTCGGGCGCAGTTCGGCCAGCGCCAATCCCAGCAGCAGCGGCAGAAGCACGATGAGGAGAATATCCAGCCAGTTCGGCGCGACCGTGATGAAGGTGCCGGTCAGCAACTGGTCGATGTAGCGCGCGTTCATGTAGACGCCGTAAATACGTCCCGCTGCCGTTGGCGCAAAGTCGCTGCTGGCTTGAGCGGTTGCGCCGATCAAAACGATTTTTCCGGAGACTAGTGGACGAAGCTCGGCGATCGGCTCGGTTAGCGCGGTCGCAAGGCTAACACCCTGGGCAATTGGAATCGTCGATTCCTCGGAACCGACGCGGCCGGTCAAGGATTGCCTTGTCGTTTGTTGGATCGGGAGAAAGAGCAGGCGGCCGTCCGCGTCGGTTGGCAACGTTCCGAGGCGCTTGCCGGTGAAGCGTTCGACGGCGGCGGCCGCCAGCGACGTGAAGCGCTGGTTGGCATAGGTGCCGGTCGCCCCCGTGGTAATGACCTGTCGCTGCCCGATGAAGTAACTTCCGGGTGCGTCCGTGCTTCCATAACCGGAGCTAACGGCCGCCGGTCCTAGATCCGGCGGCGGAAGCTCTAGACCGGTCTGGCCCGCAGCCGTGGTACCAAAGACATAGTCGAGCACGGTCGGCATCTTGTGCATGGCGGCGGCAAGCCGCGCGTCCTGCGACGGGTCGGCCGACGGTTCGAGAAATTGAATATCAAAAACCGCGACGCGCGCTCCCGCTTGGGCGAGTTTATCAAGCAACGGGCCATAGACGCCGCGCGGGTACGGGAATGCCGGTAACCCGATCGTCGGGTCGCCCTTGTACGACTCCTCGTCAAGTTGAATCAGCGCTAGGCTCGGGTCGGGATCTTGATACGATGGAGCGTGCGGCAACAGAAAAACGCCGGCGTTGGCCAGCGCGTTCTGATGGATAATATAGTCTCCGACCCGATTGGCGATCGGCAGGGTGTTTTCGTCGACGGAGTAGAGCACGATGCCGGCGGCGCTGCCCAGGAGCGACAGCAGCAGCGCGACGGTCAACGTTCGCGCGCGCACGTTCATCGACGTTTGTTAGCTGTTGACGCGGCCGATGTAACGCCGGTCGCGCGTGTCGATGCGAATGACGTCGCCGGCTTCGACGAACAGCGGTACTTGAACCGTCGAACCGGATTCCAATTTCGCGGGCTTGAAGGTGTTGGTCGCGGTGTCGCCCTTGAAGCCGGGATCGGTTTCGACGATCTTGAGCTCGACGTGCGCTGGCAAATCGACGCCGATCGGCGTCGTATCGTGAAACTGCACGTCGACGACCATGCCGTCTTTGAGAAAGTCCGCCGGGCCGCCGATAATGTCGCGCTGCAGCGTGATGTTTTCGAACGATTCTTGGTCCATGAAATGATAGCCGTCGGCGTCGTTGTAGAGCATTTGCATCTGGCGATTGTCGACGGTAGCTCGTTCCAACTTCTCGCCGGCACGGAACGTGCGTTCCACGGTCGCACCGGTGCGCACGTTCTTGAGGCGCGTGCGCACGAACGCCGAACCCTTGCCGGGCTTGACGTGCAAAAACTCGATGACGGTCCACAGGTGCCCGTCGATGAGGATGGTGACCCCGTTCCGGAAGTCGTTGGAAGAAATCATGACCCGCGGGAATACGCAGGCGAGGGGACTTTCACCTCGCTAGAAGCTAGGAGCCTGTAGGACTTGAGCGCATTCTCGTCTTTGGGCCGCCTTATGTCCGAATACTTCGTTGCTCATCGGTCACGAAGCTGCGGCTTCGCTCCCTCTTCGCGCCTCGTCTCCGAACAAAAGTCGACGCCAAATCCGAAAATGGCCGAAGTCCTACAGGCTCCTAGCGCTGGCGCGTCAAGCGAATGCGGTTCTCGGTCCCCGAGCGCAGACGGCCGAGGTTGTCGCGATGAGTGAATAGGATCAAGAGCGTCGCGAAGGCGCCATAGCACGCCTGAGCTACCGAGCCGGTGAGAAACCACAACGCGAATGGCGCGGTAAGACTGCCCAAAATCGAGCCGACCGACGAATATTGTGTGGCGGCCGCGCCGACGATCCAGCCGGCGCTAGCGATCAGTCCCGCCAGCCAATTCAGCCCAAAGATCGCGCCGAACGAGGTAGCGACCCCCTTGCCGCCCTTCCAGCCCAGCCACGGTGAGAAACAGTGCCCGAGGACCGCAGCCACCGCTACGATTGCGGCCACGCGATCGTCGCCGGACCACCGCGCGGCGATGAAGACCGGCGCGAAGCCTTTAACGGCGTCCAGGAACAAGACCGCGGCCGCACCCTTCTTGCCCAGCGTCCGTAACGCGTTCATCGCGCCGATGTTGCCCGAGCCTTTTTCGCGCAGATCGGTACGATAGAAAAAATGGCCGACCAAAAGTCCGAACGGGATCGAACCGACCAAGAACGCGACGATGACGTCGATCGCCCAGAACGCGATCATCCCTCATCCTCGCTGCGACGCCCGCGAAACTCCAACGAGAGCGGAACGCCCTCGAAATCGTAGTTCTGACGAATGACGTTCTCGAGGAATCGTTTGTACGATGTCTGCGCCAACTCGGGATCGTTGCAGTGGAAGACGAACAGCGGCGGATGGATCGCCGGCTGGTGACAGTACATGACCTTGAAGACTTTTTCGCGGACCACCGGAGCGGGATGCGCCATCACCGCATCGCGGATCGTCGAGTTAAGTTGGGAGGTCGGGATACGCCGGTCGAGGTTTTCGGCGACCTTAGCGACCAGCGGCATCAGGCTGCCCAAGCGCCGATGCGTCTTAGCCGAAAGAAACGTGATCGGGGCGAACTTTACAAACGGAATCTGATCGTAGATCGCGTCGATCAGATCGGACTGCTGGTACTCACCTTGCTCGCGAGCGAGATCCCACTTGTTGCCGACGACGATCAGGCCCTTGCGTTCTTCGAGCGCCATGCCGGCCAAGCGCTTATCCTGCGCCGTCAAGCCGACCATCGAGTCGAATAGCAGGATCGCGATGTCGCACCGCGAGAGCGCCGACAACGAGCGAAGTGCCGCGTAATATTCGATCGCGCCGTGCGCGTGTTGTTTCTTGTTGACGCCTGCGGTATCGATCAACCGGATCGTTTTGTCGTGCCAGGTGAAAATCGTATCGATGGCATCGCGCGTAGTGCCTGGGATCTCCGAAACGATCGCCCGTTCTTCGCCGAGCATAGCGTTGAGCAACGACGACTTTCCAACGTTTGGGCGTCCGATCAACGCGAGCGAGAGCTCGCCTTCGAGCGAGATGCCGCCTGCGTTTTCGGGCAGCAGTTCGAGGATGCGATCGAGTAAGTCGCCACTGCCCTCGCCATGAATCGCCGAGACCAACACCGGTTGGTCAAAACCCAGGCGCGCGAATTCGCCCAGCGCCGAGGTTGCCGCGCCGGGCGATTCGGTCTTGTTGGCGACCAGGACGACTGGTTTACGGGTCTTGCGCAGGATGGCGGCGACGTCTTGGTCGAGCGGGTTGAGTCCGACTTGGGCGTCGACCACGAAAACGACGACGTCGGCCTGCGCGGCCGCCGCTTGCGCTTGGCCGCGGACCGCGAGTTCGATGGCGCCGGCGTCGGTTCGGCGGTCGGCATCGGGGTCGATGCCGGCGGTGTCGACCAGGCTGAAGGACCGGCCTCGCCATTCCGCCAGGGCGTAGAGCCGGTCGCGGGTCACGCCGGGGGTGTCCTCGACAATCGCCAAGCGCTTACCGATCAAGCGGTTAAAGAGCGCCGACTTGCCGACGTTGGGACGGCCGACGACGGCGACGATTGCGGGGTTCATGAGCGCAGGGCTTTTCGGCAAACGGGAAGCCCGGCCTTTCCGCGAATCGTAGGCTCCTCCAAGATGCCTACTATCTATATTGAAACCCACGGCTGCCAAATGAACGAGGCGGATTCGCAGTATATCGCCGATCGTGCAACCTCGGCCGGTTATACGATTGCAACCGCTCCGCAAGCAGCCAACGTGCTGGTGCTTAACACCTGTACGGTGCGCGATAACGCCGAGCGCCGTGCCTATGGCCGGATCGGGCACTTCAAAGAACTCCC
>DATKGB010000224.1:0-3773 GCA_035544315.1 Verrucomicrobiia bacterium | reverse complement strand
GGGAAGGCGATCGTCGCCGGCAGCGCTAGCGGGAACCCATCGGCATCGTACGCACGCGCGATAAAGTGCGCGTGCCCTCCCGGCGCGAGATTTATCAGGTTTGGCAAAATGACCAAGCGCGCGGGGCGGTCGGTGACGACGATCGGCGCTTGTCCGCTTACCCCGCCCAAACGCACCCGCAACGTGCCGCGGCCCGCGCGGCGCGCCACAAACGCGCCGTCGACGATCGAACCCAAATCTTGGGGAACGACCGCGAACGCTGCGACGGTGTCGGCGTGCGCGAGTATGTGGTGCCCCGACGCGTCGATCGTCGACGACGTTAGGTGAGTCGACGAGCCTACCAGCGCGCGCAGCGTCGCCGGCGTTACCACGGCCAGTGTCGCCGGACCCGTCGGGGCGTCGCTGTAGACCAAAAGCGCATCGCCGACGCGCCGCTCGACGCCGTCGGACGGCGAATTGACCAGGCTGGCGCGATCGTCCCCGGGTTGGCGCGCGACCAGCGTCGACGAACCGCCGCCATCGAGCGCCATACCGTCGACGGCGCCCAATGCAAGCATCAGCGCTGCGAACTGGGGCCTAGTCACACCGATGCTCAGATCGGGTTGGCGCCCGTCGACTTCGATCAGAAAGATCGTGCCGTCGGGCGCGACGGCGATGCCCGACGTCGGAATCCGGCGCGCGAACTGGGCGCCGGCCGGGCCATCGGCGTCGTCGTGCCAACTCCCGGCGCGTAGCAAGACCGGGCCGCCGCCGATCGCTTCGGCGATCCGCGCCAATCCCAGCGGCGCTAAGTCGCCCGAGGCGGACACCACGTCCCCAGGATTGGGAATCGTGTCGGCGCTATAAGCGTTGGCGCCGATGGCAAGATAGGTTCCTTGGGGTTGCGGGCGCGTGTTGTCGACGATGGCGTTTGCGCGATAGCGCGCAAACGGCGACATTCCATCGAGTGTGTCGAGCGCGACGAGCGTCACGTTGGGCAATGCCGGCAGAACCCCAAACTCGGGCGTAATCAGCGCGATGCCGCCGCCGGGCGGCGGCAACTCGTTGATCCCGGAGAGCGGCCCGTCGTGCGTTCCGATCTGCACCGTTCCCGAAAACGAAAGTTCGGTCAGGGCGCTCGATCCGCCGGGTTCTAACACGAACGTCGCGCGCTTGCGCGGCGTTCGCAGCAAATGCCCAGCCTCGACCACGACGTTGGTCGGTGCGTTGGTCGCGTTGATATCGAAATAGTCGCCATTGATGCCCGCGACCGCGCCGGTGCGTGCGGCCATCGCGCTGACGCGCTCGCCGACGGAGACCAGGCGATCGTCGGCCAGGACCGTGGCGACGCGGACGTCGGCACGATGCGGGTCGAACGCAACGACGTGGATCGCCAGCGGGCCGTCGAGCGTCCACAACAAATACTCGGCCTCTTGAACGCCCGGTGCGACCGACGCCAGGGTCGGGGCTTGCGTTACGATCGTGGGGAACGGCGTTTGCGGGGAGATTCGCTCCGGAAGCTGCGCGGCCCAAGCGCCGCCGAACATCAGGCAGAAGAAGCACGCGCCCACGAGCGCGAATCGGTTTAGCAGACGTTTTATGGCCAACTCGAAACCGCCAACGGGTAACCGCCGGTAGAAAATGGCGCTCCCGCGACGCGCCGGAGGGTGCGCGCATCGAAAACGTCGACCTTGTCGGCGCGCGCGCACGGGACGAACAGGCGCCGCGCCTTCGCGTCGTAGTAGGGCTTCCAAGGAGTCAAACAGGTCGCCAGCGGTGCGTGGACCGCGCGCAACGTCGCTGGATCGAGAACGTCGACGACGTCGGCGCTCTCGTCGGTAACGAACAAACGCGCGTCGCGAGGGTCCAACGCGACCCCTAGCGGAAAACGCAGGGTCGCGCTGCGTGCCACGATGTGCGACGTCCCATTCAAGGAAATCGCCGCGACGAATCCGGGTTGTTGAAACGGCGACCCTTGGCTCTGATTTGCGACCGCGTAGAGTTCGCGTCCATCCGATGACAGCGCAATTCCAAAGACGCGCGGTACTGCCCCAATGCGTCCACGCGACTGCATCGTGCGCGCGTCGACGGCGAGCACCGTACCGTCGTTCACGTTCCCGACGTAGACGATGCCGCGCGCGCGATCGATCGCCAATCCTTCGGCCGTCACGCCGGTGACGAGGTGCGAGACGCTGCCGTCGACGGCGATCCTAGTCAACGCGCCGGCGCCGTTCACGTCGCGATTCGAAACGAAGACCGTGCCATCGTCGTCGAAGACAATTTCGTCGCCCAGCGGCACGCCGTTCACGAACGTCGTTTTCCACGGCGAGCGCGCGACCAACGCGGCATCGTTTCCGACCGTGTCGGTTGCGCCGATGCTTCCGCCAGGTCCGAACGCAACGTCGCTCGGGGAGCCGCCCGTACCCAGTACCGCGACGCGCGCGAACGTCGTGGGGTCGTGCAAGATGACGCCGCCGTCGTAGCTGGCTACGGCTAGCAACGCTCGCGTAGGGGCCGGGGGCGGAACGATTCTCACCACCGCGATGCCCAGGCTCGAAGCGCCGCCCGCGATCAAACGGGCGTCTTGGGGTGTCGCGACGTCGGGTGCGAAGTAGGTGTCGCCTTGCAGCCTTCCGGGCCCGATCAGTCGGACGTCGTAGGGCGGACGCAAGCCGGTCGCGCGCAGCGAAATGCGACTGCCCGCGACAAACGGACCCGAACCGATCCACAGCGTTGCGATCGCCTGCGGCCGTTGCGGCGGCTGCGCGGTGGATGCCAGCAGTGCGGTCGCACCCAACAATGCGGCCCAGCGCGTTGGCAACGTCACCGACGCTCCTGGTCGATGAGCGATGCGATCAGTTCTAGGCCGCCCTCAACGTCCGTTCCGGGAGCGAGCAGCGTGGCGTTGGTGCGCGCGGCGTCGAGCCCGAAACTTGTCACCCGCAGGTCGCCGAACGTTCCGGCGACCACCACCCCGTCGGGATCCACCGCGAAGGCTCGCTGCTGTTGCCGATCGATCGCGATGACGTAGAGCCGCAGTTCCAACGCGCGCGAGCGCGCGAGCGGCTCGACCCACTCCCGATCCGCGGCTCCCACGTTCCACACGATAACGCGGTACCCGTTGCGACGCAACGGCACCAAGCCCCCGGGATCTTCGACGGTGTCGTCCTCGACGGCGATCGTTGGGATGCGGCGATCCAGCGACTTCAGCGCGTCGTCGGCATCGGGCGCAACCAACTCGGCGGCTTCGAGCAGTTCCACCGCCAGCGTCGTCCGCGCGTCGCGCGCGAACGGCGTGATCGCGACGCGTACGGTTGCCTCACCGGGGTGACGGCGCGTCAATTCGATCGATACGGCGATGCGTCTGGGGCGCGGTGACGCCAGCGTCACGTCGGCGACGACGATGTCGGGGTTATGCTGGGATCCCATCGCCAGAACGATCCCGTGGGCGTCGACGATCTGACTCTTACCGCAGTAGGCGACGCATCCGCGTTCGAAGCCGCTCTTGTTTGCGGCAACCAGCGGGACGCCGTTTTCGCGGGCGCGGATCCGCGCGAGCAAATCGGCTTGGACGTTCTCAAGCGCGGCCGGATCGCGGCCGCTGGTCACCCAGGCGGTCGGCATGACCAGCATCTGCGCGCCGTCGTCGACGAGTTTGCGCGCGATCTGCGGCATCCGGCCGTCGGCGCAGATCAGCACCCCGAACGTGCCGGCCGTGGTGCGGACGGGAGCGATCGAAGCTCCCGCGGAGAACCAACGGCGGTCGAAGTGCCACAAGAAGAGTTTGTTCCCCC
>DATKGB010000223.1:0-12305 GCA_035544315.1 Verrucomicrobiia bacterium | reverse complement strand
GGGGGAACCAAGCGCGACGGTTAACTACGTGAGCCGTTTGCATCGCGCGGTGGCCGAGTTGGTGACCTCGATTCAGGGGAGCGTCAATCTGATCGTGTTGCGCACGCCGCCGGGCAGCGCGATGTTGGTGGCGTCGGCGATTGACGAAGCCGGTTGGCCGGAAATTCTAGGTTGTTTGGGCGGCGACGACACGGTGCTGGTGATCGTACACTCGGCCGAAGCGATGCCGATCATCAAACAACGCTTTATCGACTTACAAGGAAACTGATAAACTCATGGCTCGCGTGGTTCTGGCTTACTCCGGGGGTTTGGATACCTCGGTGCTGCTCAAGAAGATGATTCTGGAAGGGCACGAGGTCGTTGCCCTGACGCTCGATTTGGGCGAGAGCGACGGCACGACCGGGCAGGGCGCTTGGGCGGCGCTCGAAGCGGTTCAGGCTAAAGCGTTAGCGCTGGGTGCCTATGGTGCCGAACTGGTCGATGCGAAAGAGCGATTTATCGCCGAGTATGCGTTTCCGGCGTTGGCGGCTAATGCCAAGTATCAAGGTGTCTATCCGTTGTCGGCGGCGCTTTCGCGGCCGCTCATTGGGAAGCTGTTGGTGGAGACGGCGCGCAAGTACGATGCGCGGGTGGTTTCGCATGGGTGTACGGGTAAGGGCAACGATCAGGTTCGGATCGAGTTGGCGGTGCATTCGTTCGCGCCGGACTTGCACGTGCGCGCGCCGTTGCGGGAGTCGCCGCTGTCGCGGCCCGATGCGATTGCGTTTGCGGCTGCTAATGGGGTGCCGATTTCGCATACGGCGGCCAAGCCGTATTCGATCGATGCCAATCTTTGGGGGCGTTCGATTGAGTCGGGCGTATTGGAAGATCTGTGGAATGCGCCGCCCGAAGATGCGTATGCGTGGACGGCGTCGCCGGGGGATCGGCCGGCTAAGGCCGACGAGATCGTCGTGCGTTTTGCTCATGGTATTCCGTCGTTTGATGGGGTGTATGGGCCGGCGATGGTTGCCGCGGCCAATGCGATTGCCGGGAAGCATGGCGTCGGGCGGATCGATATGGTCGAGGATCGCGTGGTTGGGTTGAAGTCGCGCGAGGTGTACGAGTGCCCGGGTTCGGTGACGCTGCTGACCGCGCATGAAGCGCTGGAGAAGCTCGTGCTGACGCGGGACGAGTTGCGGTTTAAGGCGACGTGCGATCGGGCGTATACGAATTTGGTTTACGATGGGTTGTGGACGTCGCCTTTGCGGGATGCGTTGGATGCGTTTAATGGGTCGGTAGCGACTCGGATGAATGGCGAGGTGCGGGTGAGTTTGCATCAGGGCGTCGCTACCGTGACGGGTGTTCGGTCACCGTTTGCGCTGTATGAAGCGTCGCTGGCGACCTATGGGAATGAGGATACGTTCGATCATCGGGCAGCGGATGGGTTCATTAAGCTGCATGGCCTGCAGACCGATGTTGCGGCGCGAGTGGCGCAGGCGCACGGTTTGGCGAACTTAGGGTGACGTGAGTTTGCAGTGGGGGGGGCGGTTTGGGGCGCTTCCGGATCCCGAACTCTTGGCGTTTGGGTCATCGTTGGATGAAGACTTGGTGCTGGCGCCGTTCGATGTGGTGTGTTCGCGCGCGCATGTTGCGGCTTTGCGCGGCGGGGCGATTATCTCCAAGGAGGTTGCCGATGCGTTGTTGTGTGCGCTCGACGCGGTCGCTGCGGAGATTGCGAGCGACGAGTTCGTTGGGTTTGCGCGCGCCGGCGGTTTCGAAGACGTTCATGGGGCGATCGACGCACGGGTGCGCGAGCACACCGGTGAGGCGGGGGCTTTGTTGCATGCGGGGCGTAGTCGGAACGATCAGGTTGCGACGACGCTGTTGCTGTATGCGCGCGAACGCGCGGGGCAGGGGGCGCGAGCGTCGCGGGCGATCGCGGGATTGGCGCTGGCTAAAGCGCGTGAGGAATTGGCGGCGGGAACGCTGGTGGCGGGCGTGACGCATTGGCAACCGGCTCAGCCGATCTTGCTGGCGTTTTGGTTGGGTGCGATCGGCGAGATGTTTGCGCGCGCGGCGCGGCGCTTCGATGCGGTTGTGGCCGACGCGGGCGTTTCGTCGCCGTTGGGTTCGGGCGCGCTGTCGGGGTCGTCGCTGCCGCTGGATCGCGATGCCGCCGCGGTCGAGCTTGGTTTTTCGAAACCGTCGCGCAATGCGCTGGACGCGATCGGGACGCGCGACGTTGCGTTGGATGCCGCGCACGCATACGTTCGGGCCGTCGTCGATGCATCGCGGGTCTGCGAAGAACTGGTGTTGTGGTGTACGCCCGCGTTTGGGTACGCGCGCCTTTCAGACGAAGCCTCGACCGGATCGTCGCTGATGCCGCAGAAGCGGAATCCCGATCCGCTCGAGTTGGTTCGTTCGCAGGCGGCAACGCTCAACGGCGCGTATGCGGGCGCCTTGGGGACGCTGTGCGGTTTGGCGCTATCGTATCATCGCGATCTGCAGACGACCAAGGCTGCGTGCATCGGCACGATCGAGAAAGGGTTGGCGTCGTTGCGCGCGTTCGAACGCGCGTTTGCGAGCGTCACGTTCGATCGCGAGCGGATGACGGCGCGGGCCGGCGATGGATTTACGGTCGCGACCGATTTGGCCGACGGGCTGATCGCGAGCGGTGTCAGCGCGCGCGACGCGCACGCGCGGGTCGGTGCCGACGTTGTGGCTGCCGAGCGGGAAGGGCACGGTCTTTCGCTGGACGCCCGCGCGGCCGTCGAAGGGAAGAAGACGGTTGGGTCGACGGCACCGGGCGCGGTGGCGCGGGCATTGGAGGAACTTGGCGCGGAGTTGGAGAGCGGGTCGTGACGCGCGTGCACGTGTTGGGCGCGTCGGGGTACGCGGCCGCCGAAGCGATTCGCATACTGCAGGCGCATCCGTTCGCGGAGTTGGGCACGCTGGAGAGCGCTAGCCACGCCGGGGAATCGCTTGCCGATCATTTCCCGTCGCTGCGCGGTAGCGCGCTGGCGTTCGACGGACCCGGCTCGGTATTGGCGGCCGTGACAAAGGGCGACGCGGTGATTATGGGCGGTTCGCACGGCATCGCCCGCGAGCAGGCTCCGGGGCTTTTGGCCGCGGGCGCGCGCGTGATCGATCTGTCGGCGGATTTTCGGTTCGATTCGTCGGCAGTGTATGGGTTTCCGGAGCGCTATCGGGATGCGATCGCCGGCGCGCAGCTGGTTGCCAACCCGGGATGCTATCCGACCGCGTCGCTGCTGGCATTGCTTCCGTTGGTAACCTTCGGGTCGCCGCGGCAACTCGTCATCGATGCAAAGAGCGGGATTTCGGGGGCCGGACGCAATCCGACGGTGGGAGCGCTGTTTTCAGAAGTCTATGGCGACGTGCGTGCGTATGGCTTAAACGGCCATCGCCACGAACCCGAGATCGATCGGGAGCTGCGCGGCGCGGGCATCGACGCGCCGTTGGTGTTTACTCCGCACGTGGTGCCGATCGCGCGCGGAATGCTCGTCGACGCGTATGCGATCTTCGATCGTGAGCTAGACGCCGATGTCGTGCGTGCGGCATACGCGGCCGCTTATGCCGATCGGCCGATGGTGCGCGTCCTGGCTGCGGATCGTGCCCCGAGCGTCACGGCGGTGGTTGGAAGCAATCGCGCCGAGGTTTCCGTTAGCGTGCATGGTGCGACCGTGCGAGCGCTGTGCGCGATCGACAACCTGGGTAAAGGTGCGGCCGGGCAAGCGATTCAGAATTTCAATCTCATGTACGGCTATCCCGAGGAGTGTGGACTGGATGGATGACGGGCGGATGGTGGCCCTGCGCGGCGGATTGGGCGTCGTTCCGGGTTTGAAGTTGGCCGGCGTTCACGCCGGGATCAAGGCGCGCAAGCGAGATTTAGCGCTGCTGTCCTTCGACGCGCCGCAGGTGTGCGCCGCGGTCGTGACGACCAACGAAATCAAAGCCGCCCCGGTGCTCGTCAGCAACGATCATTTGGCCAAGCACGGTGGCGAGATGCGTGCGCTCGTCTGCAACTCGGGCTGCGCTAACGCGTGCACCGGGGCTCGCGGCGATCGCGACGCGCGCGCGACGGCCCGACAAGCGGCCACGTTGCTGGGCATCGAGCCGACGGCCGTGGTGATCGCCTCGACGGGTGTCATCGGCGTTCCGTTGCCGATGGACCGCGTGCAGAAAGGCTTAGAGCGCTGCGTCGCTCACCTCGAAGGCGGCGGCAAGTCGGCATCCGATGCGGCGGAAGCGATCATGACGACCGATCGGGTTCCCAAACTCTCGGCCTATTCGTTCCGCGATGGGGAGAAGAAATACGTCGTCGGCGGGATCGCCAAAGGCGCCGGGATGATCGCCCCCAATATGGCCACGATGCTGGCGTTCGTCGCGACCGACGCGCCGATGTCGCGCGAGGTTCTGCACGCGCACTTGCTCGAATGCGTCGACGAATCGTTCAACATGATTTCGGTGGACGGGGATATGTCGACCAACGATGCGATCTATGCGTTTGCGCCGGTCGGCAAGCGTGAAGCTCCTGGCGGGTTTGCAGGGGCGTTACGCCGGGTGTGTTTGGAGTTGGCGCAAGCGATGGTCGCCGACGGCGAAGGCGCGACCAAGACGCTGGCGATGCACGTCAGCGGGGCGCGCGACGTAACCCAGGCGCGCAAGATCGCGCGCGCGATTATCAACAGCAATTTGGTGAAGACGGCGCTGTATGGCGAGGATCCCAATTGGGGTCGGGTGATCGCGGCGGCCGGCAGCGTCAACGCGGGGGTCGACCCCGACAGGTGGTCGCTGCACGTCAACGACGTGCTGTGGGTCGACGTCGGAGCGATCGAGGTGCTGTCCGAAGCCGAGGCGCGCGAACAGATGGAACACGCGGTGGTCGCCTTGCGATTGGATTTGGGGATCGGGGAAGCCGCCGCTACCGCGTGGGGCTGCGATCTTTCCAAAGACTACGTTCGCATCAATGCGAGTTACCGCACGTGAGCTCCGCCGGCCACCTGCTGCAAAACTACGCGCGCGCGCCGGTGACGTTCGTCTCGGGATCGGGATGCGTGCTGGTGGATGCGGACGGTCGCGAGTATTTGGATTGCATCGCGGGGATTGCGTGCTGTGCGTTGGGGCATGCGCACCCGGCCATCGCCGAGGCGATTGCCGATCAGGCTAAGCGTTTGGTACATACGAGCAATTTGTTCGGGCACGAACCGGCGGGAAGGCTGGCGGACGAACTCGCGCGTCGGACGGGCTTCGATCGAGTGTTCTTTTGCAACTCGGGAACCGAGGCGAACGAAGCGGCGATCAAGCTGGCACGCAAGTTCGCTTGGCGTGCCGGGGAGCGGAATCGCAGTACGATCGTTGCATGTGAGGGCGCGTTTCATGGCCGTACGTACGGGGCACTTGCGGCTACCGACAGCGATGCCTACAAGGAAGGTTTCGGCGAGATGCCGGGCGGGTTTTCGTTTACGCCGTTTAACGACGTCGCGGCGCTGGACGCGGCGATCGATGCGAATACGGCGGCGTTTATCGTCGAACCGGTTCAAGGCGAGAGCGGTGTGAATCCGGCAACCGTCGAGTTCTTGCAGGCCGCGCGGCGGCTGTGCGACGAGCGCGGCGCGATGCTGATCTTCGACGAGATTCAATGCGGGAGCGGACGGCTGGGGACGTTTTGCGCGTTCGAGCGATTCGGGGTTCGGCCGGATGTGCTTACGATGGCCAAGGCGTTGGGCAACGGGTTGCCGATCGGCGCGATGTTGTGTACCGAGCGGGTTGCGGTGGGTCTGCAGCCGGGCGATCACGGCTCGACCTTCGGCGGATCGCCGGTTCCGTGCGCGGCCGCGTTGGCACATATGCGGGTGCGCGATGAAATGGGTTTGGAAGCGCGCGTGCTATCGCGTGAGATCGAGTTGTTTGCGGGATTGCGCGCGCTTGCAGAAAAGTATCCGGCGGTCTTCGAGTCGCCGCGCGGAATGGGTTTGCTTGCCGCGCTCCCGGTTCGCGCTCCTTACGACGCTAAAGACATCGTTGCGAAGGCCCGCGATCGCGGGGTTTTGTTTGGGACCGCCGGCGGAAATGTCGTGCGCATCGCCCCACCTCTGGTGATCGAGCCATCGCAGCTCGCGCATGCGCTTGCGACACTTGGCGAAATAGCGAAAACGCTCTAACCGAAGGGGGCGGATGCGAAGCGCCGTCGTCGAGCCAGCGACGCAGTGAATAGTGTCGCTGGTTCGACTTCGCTCCCCGTGGTCGCGGAGTTTCTCCTGAGCGAGGTCGAAGGGCTCACCATGACACCGGACTGGCTCGGCGTGACACGCGAGCTCACACGACGCCGGCGCGATCGTCACAAACTGTATTTGTTGTTTGAGGGTTCTTTTAAACCCGCATCGTCCGCGAAGCTGAAGATAATCCATACGTCTTTGATAAAGCCGATCTATTCTATGAGAACGTGCTCCAGGGGCAGAATCAGGTGCGCAAGCTCGGCCGACCCTTACCGAGCACTGGCGAGTCAGGACGACTAGCGCAAAACCCGACGAGGTAGCCGACTCTGCGAGACGCTGCGCTAAGAAGACGACGCGCGTGCGGTCATCGCCCAAACGCGATGCGGAACCGTCAGCGGATCCTGCGGATAGTTTTCCCGGAGCATTTGCGCAAGGTGGGAATCGAAGCGCGCAACGTCGGCGTCGGCGAGGCTCGCAGCGATACCAGCGCTGGCGCGAATTCTTCCGCGCCACGCCTCGCGACTATATGGCACAGCGACATCGAAAGAGAGGGTCTCGATCCCCGTGAAGCCCGCGATGGCGGCATCGGCGAGGCAAGAAGGATGCAAGCCGGTTCCACCCCCGAGCTTCCACTGCGGATTGTGCTGTGCGATCAGCACCTCGGTAGCCTCGACGACGTTGCCGGGCAGCGGAATCCAATCGAAGTGCGCGATAACCAATCGGCCGCCCGGCTTGAGAACGCGCAGTGCCTCGGTCGCTGCTTGCGAGCCCTCGAACCAGTGCCAGCATTGTCCGGCACTAACGATGTCGAACGCCGCGTCTTCAAATGGCAACTGCTCTGCCCTACCTACGACATAGCGCACCGAGGTGACACCGTTCGTCGCATCGAGCCGCCGAGCTTCAGCTAGCAAGGACGCCGCTGGATCGAGACCCACAACATCACATCCGCGCACCGCGAAGCCGCGGGCGAGCGTTCCAGTTCCCGTTCCGATATCGAGCACACGATCGTCTGAGCGGGCCGTTCTCGCGGAGAACAGGCGTTCGAAGAACTCGTCAGGGAACCCCGTGCGATACTGAGCGTAGTCTGTGGCCGTCTTTCCGAAATCTATGTTCATTCTTCATTAAGGTGTCGGGCTCAGGGCGATAACGCCCAGGCTCCGGCGTACTCGTTCGACAACTATTGGGCGGGGGCTAGGTACTTGAGCAGCCTGATCGTCACGACGCTCGCGTCGCCCGTCTTATCGTTGTAGACGTCGACGAGATCGTTGTCGGGCATCGCAAACTCGACGCCGCTCTCGTAGGCATCGTTCTTGGCGGTTTCGGTCGCGCCCGTTAACTGCTGCCGGTACCACGCTTCGACGTCTTCGAGTTTGTCGCTCGACGACGCGGCGTACTCGCTGTAGCTGCTGGCGCCCCGATCCATCTTTGAGAGCGCGCGGGCATCGGTCGCATTCGTGTAGATCGGAAGCCCGGTCACGTTTTGCGCGTCGGTCTGAGCGGCCGACGACGCCGAACTCGCGTGACCGCCTCCGCAAGCCGCGACCAGCGGCCCGAGTATCGCGAACGCTCCGATGCGAACGAGCGAACGTGTCGTGATAGATCCTCTCATTGTCTCCGTCTCCTTTTTTCATTGGCTGGTTCTATTAGCTGGTTCGCCTTTTGTGCTAGAAAGCCCTGATGCACCGTGACACGTTGTTGGCGGCCCTTCGACTTTGGCGCTTCGCGCCGACGCTCAGGGTGACACTGGTGCGGTATTTCACCACGACCACTGGTAAGCATTCCAGTCGGGGAAGAAGCGGCCGGGCCGGAAGTTTTTGACGCCCGGATTGACGGCATCGATTTCCGGAGCCCAGTACATAAAGATTTGCGGCACATCCCGAGCGAGAAGCGTTTCGATTTTGGCATACGCGTTCTTGCGAACGCGCTGATCGTAGGAACCGAGCGCAACTTTCTGCGCCGCATCCATCTCCAGATTGCAATATCGCGACCAATTGTACCCGTTAGGCGGCCGGCTTGCGCACTCGAACTGGGCGGAGTTGTCCGGATCCAAACCCGAGCCGAAGCCACTTAACTCGATGTCGTAGTGGCCGCCCGCGAGCACGCCGCTCGTTCCGTTGAGAAAGAGCATCGAACCCGGATACGTCTTTATCGAAGTTGCGATCCCGACCAGGCGCAGCTCCGACTGGATGATCACGGACATCTCGGTGTCGGCTACGGCACCTCGACGCAGAGCGAAGCGCAGTTCCATGCGCGTTCCGTTCTTTTGAAGAACGCCGCCCGGTCCCGGCGTCCATCCTGCCTGTGCCAGCAGTGCCCGCGCTTGGGCGGGATCGTAGCCGTAGGTTTTGACGTGCGGATCGTATGCCCACATGAAGGACGGCAGATCTTCGGTTGCCGGCCCGGCCGCGCCGTAGGTCACTTTCTCTACGATAGTTGCTTTGTCGATGGCGTACGCGATCGCGCGCCGCACCCGCACGTCGGAGACCAGCGGGCTCTGAATATTGATCAGCATGCCGCGATAACTGTTTTGCGTGGAAACGAATGTCTTGATTGTCGAGATGGTTTTGAGCTGGTTATAGGACGCTTCGCTAGCATTGTAAAACCAGTCGAGTTCGTGAGTGCGCATTTCGTTAATTGCAGTATTTTCGTCCGGTATGATCTGCACCACGATTCTCGGAATCTGCGGCTTCCCAAGAAAATAGTGTGGGTTAGCCTCGAAAGTGATCCGGTCGCCGCGCAACCACTCAACCATGCGGAATGGTCCCGTGCCAACCGGCGCGGAGTTGAAAGCAATGGAGTTGAGGTCAGGCTTTCCGCGCAGTAGATGTTCGGGCAGCACCAAACCCGGCGAAACGTTGCTACTGAAGATCGTTGAAACAAACGGCGCGTACGAATGTTTGAGGTGAAAGATTACGGTGTAGGGATCGGGCGTTTCGACGCGCGCGACCGCGTCGTAGCCTACTTGCGTCGTGACGTTGTTGCGCGGATTCATCACCTGCTCGAAGCTGAAGCTCACGTCAGCGCTGGTAAAGGGTGCGCCGTCTTGCCATTTCACCCCGTGGCGCAAGTGGTAGGTTACCGTTAACCCGTCTTTGCTGACACCTCCATTTAGCTGGGTTGGTACCACCGATGCAAGCTTCGGCTTTAAGTTTCCGTCTGCGTCGGCGACGACCAGCTCATCGAAAACGAGCCGGTCTAACATGTTTTCCACGGATTCGGTGGCGAGCAGCGGATTGAACGAGTTCGGCGCGATCGCAGTTCCGATGCGCAAGGTCCCGTCCGAAGTGATTTGGCCGCTCTTCGAGCATGCCGCGAAGACAAAGAGCATGGCCCCGGTCAACAACAATGCGAGGGCGCGTTTCATCAATATAAGTCCTTTACAATGTCCAGCCTGCGGCGTTCCAGAAGGGGCTGGAGAGGGAGCCGGATTCGTTGTGTAAGCGCGTCGTGAACGTGTTGATCTGGCGTCCTTGATAGAGTAACGCGATCGGCAGTTGGGCGTAGAGTCGCGCCTGGAGTTGCGCGTAGACGGCCTTGCGGATTGCCGGATCGAAGGTGGAACGGCCGCGCGCGAGCAGCGCGTCGATGGCGGGATCGCAGATGCGCGACTTGTTGTAGCCGCGCGGCGGAACGTTCGTGCACGCGAACTGATCGGTCGTATCGGGGTCGTCGCCGTTGAGGAACGGATAGAGCGCCATCTCAAAATGTCCGCTGTAGACCGGCCCGTTCTCGGCGACGGGCGCGACGAAAAGGGTCGGGTTGTATTCCTTGATGGTGACCTCTACGCCCACGGCGCGCTCGTATTGAACGATCTCGTTGCCGATCTCGGCATCGCCGGGCGTATTGGCCTGGACGACGAGAAGGATAGACATGCGCGTTGCGCCTTTGCTACGAATACCGTCCGCACCGCGGCGCCAGCCGGCCGCGTCGAGCAGACGATCGGCGTTGGCGGGATCGTAAGGGATGTCGGGATACGCGTTGGGATCGTAGGCCCAAATGAAGAGGCCGCGCCCGGCGGCATGGCTGTCCATCGCGCCGCGATATGTTTTGGCGATGAGACTATGGATATCGATGGCCTGGGCGAGCGCGGTGCGCACGCGCGCGTCGTGCGTGAGCGGGTCGGACGTGTTGAAAATAAGCGCTCCGACGGCATTTATCGGCGTCCCCACCATGCGGTAGCCGCGCAACCCGCGCAAGATCTCGGCGTCGCCGCGACTCTCGTCGTTGAACAAGCCGTCGGTTTCGCCCGTGCGCAACCGATCGACCGAGGTCGTGGGATTGGATACGAATCGAACGATCAGGTGCGCGAGTTTCGGCTTGCCGGCGTAATAGTACGGGTTGGGAACCATCTCGACATCGTCGCCGTGATTCCAGACGACCACGCGGTACGGACCCGATCCGATCGGATGTTGGCTAAAGGGAAGACGGTTGAAGTTTGGATACTGCGCGAGCAGATGTTTGGGCAGCAACGGAAACCCTTGAGGCGCAAAGACCAACGCAAGCAACGGTGCGAACGGGCGTTTGAGGTGCAGGACGCAGGTGAGCGGGTCGGGCGCGCTCGCGCTGGCAATGTCGTCATAGCCATAACGCGATTGCACGTTGTTGTTCGGATTGAGGATGGCCGCGATCGAGAAGACGCAGTCGGCCGACGTCAGCGCGACGCCATCGGAAAAGCGTAGGTTTGGGCGTAGATGATAGGTGACGGTTCGCCCGTCGCGGCTGACGCCGCCGTTGTCCAGCGACGGAACGACGGTGGTGGCGTCGCCGACGACCCGGCCGCGAGCGTTGTATTTCACCATGAACTGGTACAACAGTTCGCCCCACTCCATCGTGTTGGTACCGTTTTCGAGCGCGACGTTGAGCGACATCGGTTCGCGCTGCTGATCCAGGATCAGCGTATCGGAACGAACCGCGTGCGCGCCCCGCGAGCATGCCGCCAGCAGGCACGCGAGAAGAACGATCGCGGAACGCTTCATGCTGCGGGCGCTGCGAGTTCGAACGGGAGGTTGGCGTCGGCGCCGAGGGTCAGCGTGTCGGCGCGCACTGCGGCGCCTTGATGGAAGGCGGCTGCGGCGATCATCGCGGCGTTGTCGGTGCAATATTTGGGCGGCGGAATGAAGGTTGCCACGCCGGTGCGTTCGCCCCACGCGCGAAGCGCGGATTGCAAGCCGGAGTTAGCGGCGACGCCCCCGGACAGGACGACGCCGGTATAGGCGCCGCGCGAGAACGCCGCGTCAACGCGCGCGAGCAGCACGTCGATGACGGCGGCTTGAAACGACGCGGCGACATCTTGCGGATCGGCCGTTTTGCCGGCGTTGGATTCTAGGAAGTAGCGTACCGACGTCTTTAAGCCCGAGAACGACATGTCCAATGCGTCGCCGTCGGGCTTGTGGCGCGGAAACTTGTAGGCTTTGGGATCGCCGGCTTGGGCTAAGCGATCGAGTTTTGGGCCGCCCGGAAATCCTAGGCCGAGCAGGCGGGCGGTCTTATCGTAGGCCTCACCGGCGGCGTCGTCGCGAGTGCGTCCTAGGACGTGCATGGTCGTCGGCGATTCGACGGCGACCAACTGCGTGTGTCCGCCCGAGACCAACAGGGTGAGGAACGGGTAGCGCGGGTAGGCCGCGGTGTCGAGAAACGCCGCGAAGATGTGGCCGTGCAGATGGTTGATGCCGTAGAGCGGCTTGTTGGCAGCGAAAGCCAATGCTTTGGCGGCGGCGACGCCGACGACGAGGCTGCCGATGAGCCCGGGACCACGCGTGACGGCAATGCCGTCGACGGCATCGAGCGACGTGCCGGCACGATCGAGCGCATCCTCGACCGCGGCCGACAACAGCGCCACGTGCTGGCGACTGGCAATCTCGGGAACGATGCCGCCGTACTTTGCGTGAAAGGCGTCCTGGTTGGTCGAGACGCTGGCCAACACGTCGCGTCCGTCGGCGACAACGGCCGTCGCGGTATCGTCGCACGAGGTCTCGATACCTAGAAGCAGCATCGGGTCAGGATTGGCTGTTGGGCCGCCGATTCCGCGCGCCGGGCTTGCCGTGCGTCTAGCGTTTGACATATGATGTATAACGACATACACTAATTCCC
>DATKGB010000222.1:0-12131 GCA_035544315.1 Verrucomicrobiia bacterium | reverse complement strand
GGGGTGGGCGCCGACCCGTACCACCCAAAAGTCGTCCGGGGCGCGATGGGGGCGAGCTTTCGGCTAAAACTCGCCGTGGCGGAACCCGCCGACCTGGCGGCTGCCGCACGAGCGGCCGGGGTGAGCGTCGTGGGACTGAGGGCCGGAGTCGACGGTTTGGAAGCGCTGAGGGAAGCTGAGAAGCTCGCCCTGGTCGTTGGCCACGAGCGCCACGGCTTGGGCCGCTGGGAGGCCGTCTGCGCCCGCCGCGCCGGCATTCTCATGCCGGGTAAGGCCGAATCGCTCAACGCCGCAGTCGCGGGTTCGATCGCGCTCTTCGAATGGAGCCGGCGCCCGCGGGCCTAGCCGGAAAAGCCGTTTATCGATGCGCTGTCAATAGAGTGGATAGCGGTCAAAAAGTCAAGACTATCCTCCGGAAAAGTCGCGTGCTATACTCACGGCATTCCCGCAGGGGCGACCCCGGGAGCGCACCAGGAAGGGAGACCTACGGCCTCATGGCAACCTCCGAACTGTTCTGGAACCTTTTTTCCCACACGGGCTCGATCAGCGCCTACCTGGCCTATCGACAGTTGCATCCGACCTCGTAGTCGAGCTGCGGACCCTCATACGCAAATAACCCTAAAGAAGTGGTTTTCCAAAAGCGCCCGGAAGTATCATCCGGGCGCTTTTTTTTGATAGGCGCCGCGTTTTTTCCGGCGGCAACATTGTGAGCGAACTCGGTACCAAACTCGACGAACTATCCAAACGCTTCTCGACATCGGTCGCGCAGGCTGCGGACGACCGCGCGCTCGACGCGGTGCGCGTCGCATTCCTGGGGCGCAACGGCGAGATTACGCTGCTGCGTCGAAGCATCGGCCAACTTCCCGCCGACGAGCGACCGACGGCCGGCAAGACGATCAACGACGTCGTCGAGCGGCTGGAAGCCGACTTGGAGACCGCCCGGTCGCAGCTGCAAATGCGATCGTTCGATTCGGCGTTGGCGCAGCGCGTCGACGTAACGTTTCCGGCCGTCGAGCCGCAGTTGGGAACGATCCATCCGGTGCGGCGTATCATCGAAGACGTCTGCGATTTCTTCGAGCGCCGCGGCTTCGCCGTCGTGCTCGGCCTCGAAGTCGAGCCCGCCTACTACAACTTCGATGCGCTCAACATTCCCGCCGGCCATCCCGCCCGCGAGGGTTTCGATTCGTTTTTCATCACCGACGCGCTGTTGTTGCGCCCGCATACGTCGCCGATGCAAATACGCACGATGCAGGCGCACAAACCACCCATAGCGGTCGTCGCCCCCGGAAAATGCTATCGTCGCGACGCCGTCGACGCGCGCCACCTCTTCCAATTCCACCAAGTTGAAGGGCTGCTGGTCGCCCAAGGCATCCACTTCGGACACCTCAAGTGGACGCTCACGCAGATGTGCCGCGAATTGTTCGGACCCGACCAGCAAATGCGCTTTCGCCCCTCGTACTTTCCGTTCACCGAACCCAGCGCCGAAGTCGACACGACCTGTCCGAAGTGCAAAGGCCGCGGCTCGTGTTCGTTGTGCGGCGGTTCGGGTTGGATCGAACTGGGCGGTGCGGGGATGGTTCATCCCAACGTCTTGCGCGAAGTCGGCTACGACGCCGAGGTGGTATCGGGTTGGGCGTTCGGCTTCGGCGTCGAACGCCTAGGCCTGGCGCTCTACGAGATCGACGATATCCGGCGCTTCGTCGAGAGCGACGCCGACTTCTTACACCAACTCCGCTAACGAATAAGGAACGATGCGCGTACCGATCGCCTGGCTGCGAGCCTACGTCGACCTTCCCGAAAGCGCCCGCGCGATCGCCGACCGTTTGGCGACGATCGGCTTTCCGGTCGACACCATCGAGCAGCGGCCGCCGATCTCCGGCGTGGTCGCCGGGCGCGTCGTCGCGCTCGAAAAACATCCCAATGCGGATCGGCTGCAGGTCGGCACGATCGACGTCGGAGCGGCCGCGCCGCTGACGGTCGCGACCGCCGCAACCAACGTTGCGGTTGGCCAAACGATCGCGGTTGCCACCATCGGCGCCAAGCTGCCCAAGCTCACGATCGAACCGCGCAAGATGCGCGGCATCGATTCGCAGGGCATGATGATCTCGGCCGACGAGTTGGCTCTGCCCGCCGATTGGTTCGAAGACGGCATCATGCAGTTCGACGACGATCTCGCGCCGGGGACCGACATCGTCGCTCACTTCGGTTTGAACGATGCCGTCCTCGCCGTCGACGTTACCACCAATCGCCCCGACGCGCTGTCGATTATCGGGTTGGCACGCGAGTTGGCGGCATCGTTGGGAACCGCGTTGCGCGCGCCCTCACTCGACAATCCAGCGACCCAGCCCGACCCGAGCGACTCGGCACCCAGAGTGACCGTCGAGTCGTCCGACTGTACCCGTTTTGTCGCGCAACGCTTCACCGGTATCGTCGTCGGCACGGCGCCGACATGGCTGCGGGTTCGGTTAGCCCTGGCCGGTCAGCGTCCGATCAACTCGATCGTCGACGTTTCCAATTACGTCATGCTCGAGACGGGCCAGCCGCTGCACTTCTACGACGACGCGCGCATCGTCAATCATCATCTGATCGTTCGCGACGCGCGTCCGGGCGAGAAACTCGTCACGCTCGACGACCTCGAACACGAACTCTCGACAAAAGCGCTGGTGATCGCCGACGAACGCGGCGCCTTGGGCTTGGCCGGCCTCAAGGGCGGTAAGTCCAGCGAGATCGATCCATCTACCACCAGCCTCGTGCTCGAAAGCGCCAACTTCAGCGGTCCGCGCATCCGGCGCATGAGCGCCGACCTGGGCTTTCGCACCGACGCCTCATCGCGTCACGAAAAAAACCTTGCGCCGGCGCTCACCGATGCCGGCGCCGCGCGCGCGGCGCAGCTTTTGGTTGCTTTGGGCGCCACGGCCTACTTTCCGCACGCGTTCGGCGCGCCGCTCGCTCCGGCCGATCCGATTCGATTCGCGCTACGCGACGTCAAGCGTCTGTTGGGCTTGGAACTCGACGCTCCGACGATCGCAGGACATCTGGCGGCCTTAGGCTGCACGACCGCGCCGGCCGGCGATGGAGCCCTCGACGTCACGCCGCCGGCCTGGCGCGGCGATTTGGTCGCCTCGATCGACCTGGTGGAAGAAGTCGCGCGCATGGCCGGCTACGACAGCGTGGAAGCGCAAGCGCCGCCGGTTTTCGCGCACGAGATCTCCAGCCGCGAATTCCGTTTGGAACGAACGGTCGCGCGAACGCTAGTTGGTCTGGGTTACGACGAAATCCTCACCCATTCGATGCACGGCGGCGGCGAGTTCGATCGTATGCGCCGCGCGGGCATCGAGCCGAGCTTGAAACCCGTCGAGATTAAAAACCCGCTCTCGGAAGATCAGCGCTACTTGCGTCATGCGATGGGGCCCGGTCTGTCGGGGTATTTCGCTCGCACGGGACAGCCGGCGCGTGTCTTTGAAGTCGGGCACGTCTTCGGGTACGACGAACGCGGTCACGTTGCCGAAGAAGCCGTGCTGACGTTCGGATTCACCGTCGCCGAGGGCAACGAACCGACGTGGAGCGATCGCAACCTCTTGCGGCTCAAGGGCGATGCGATCGAACTGATTCGCTCCACGACCGGCAGGACGCCGACGATCGTACGCGATACGCGAAACGGCATGCATCCCGGGAAGACCGCGGTGCTGCTGCTCGAAGGCCACGAAGTCGCCGTGTTCGGCCGGGTCGACCCGCGACTCGAAAAAGCGTTCGATCTTCCGTTCCCCGAATACATCGCGCACGTGTACCTCGACACGCTGCCCGACTACGTGACACCGCATTATCGGCCGCCTTCGCGCTTCCCGTCGACGTACCGCGACCTCGCTTTGGTCGTCGCGCTCGACGTCGATGCGGATCGGATTGCGGCCGTCGCACGCGAAGGGATCGGTCAACTCGCCACCGACGCGCGCGTCTTCGATGAGTATCGCGGGCCGCAGGTCGGCGAAGACCGTAAGAGCTTAGCACTGCGCCTGACGATGCAGCGAAACGACGCGACCATCACCGACGCGGAAGCGGACGCCGCCGTCGCGCGCGCTCTCGAGGCGTTGCACGAGCAGCTCGACGCAACGATTCGAGCGTAACGATGGCTTGGCCGGATATCGTCATCGCCGCGATCGTCGTACTAGCGACGTTTAAGGGCTTTCAAAAAGGTTTCGTCAAGGAACTCGCCGGCGCGGTCGCGCTGTTCCTTTCGTTGACGACGCCGTGGTTCTACAACGGCAGCCTCGACAAACCGATCGACGGGATCGCACACGTCGGCCCAGGCTCGGCTCACGTGATCGGTATGTTTCTGACCGGTATCGCGACCTACGCCATTTTGATCGCTCTGTCGCTCGTGCTCGACAAGATCGCCCGCCTACCGATCTTAGGCATCGGCAACGCGATTCTAGGCGCCGCCGTCGGATTTCTCAAGGCCGCGATCTTCTGCTGGCTGATCCTCTACGTCGCGCTGTTCTTTCCGCTGTCGCCCGACATCCGCGCCGGTCTGCACCAATCCAAGGCCGTCGCCTATCTGACGCAGTGGGACGACGCGATCGACAGCAACGTGAAGAAATCGATCCCGTGGTTTGCGCGCCCCTTCATCAACCCGTTCTTCTGGCGCCACCACCCGTAACCGCCCGGTTGGGCATCGAGTTCGCTAGAATCCCCCGAACGCGAGCGACTCCAGGACGCGCTTGAGATCCCTCGGCGTTACACGTTTTGAGGAGAACTGGTAACCGAGGCCGGCGTTGCCGACTTGCAGGATATCCTGATGCGAGAACGCGGTTGGATCGTCGAACGAATCCATCTCGAAGCGGCCAAAGATCGGCGAGCTTACGTCGACCGTCGCGCGCGATTTCTCTTCTTCGCCGCCCCAGCCGCCGGACGAACCGTCGATTTCGATCTCGCCGCGGCCGTCCGAGAACGTCAGGCAGTAGCCTTCGCCGCACGATGTGTTTACTTCGCGCAGCCGATAACTGGGCGGCAGATAGGAAGGCAGCAGCGCCGGAACGCCGGTCGCGCGCAGCGCGGCGCGGATTCGCGTGGAGAGGCCGCGTAGCAGCGGCGCGTTCGACGCGACCGCCCGCTCGACGCGTGCCGCGCGTCCGAGGGAGGCAACCGCATCGCGAAACGCCGTGCGGCTCATCCCGCATGCATCGAACTCGTATTGCGGGCCGCTCGCGCCGCCGAGTTCGGCGCCGCTCGTACTCAAGCACGCGCCGTCCGCCACGAGTTTGACCGTTCCGAGCGGCGCGGTTCGCGCCGTCGCAAAGACCGTCCCCGCCGTATCTTCCGCCGCTTCGCTGCCCGCCGCAACGAAGATACGCGTGCCATCGGCGTAGGTCGCCGTGTACGAGTAGTCGTTCACGCGCGACGCGATCAGGTGCAAGCCCGCAAGACGCTGCGGTAAGACGATAGGAAACGGCGGCGCGCCGTTGCTCGCTCCAAGCAGCGCGAGGATCGCGATCGCGGAAGCCGCGCGTATCATCGCGCCGGGACGACCTCGCTTGCGTACGCGGCGCATGCGCCGCTTGCAACGGGCGCGCGTGTGCCGATCCGCAGGCAGAGCGAGCGTTGCCAATCGTGCGGATCGACGGAATAGATCGCGAGATAGCGATCTCGCGCGGGCGTTGCGTAGGCCGCGATCAGATAGCGGCCGTCGGTGGTGAAGGCGAGCGTGGTCTGCGGGAAGCTCGCGGTGCCCGGGAGTGGCGGCAGCGGCGGACCGATCGGGGAGAGCGAGCCCACGTCGTAGAGGTGAATGCGGTTCTCCGTGTCCTCGTATGCGATCGTCGCTCCGTTCGGCGAGATCGCGGGGCGATCGTACCGTCCGATCAGCGAGATATCGACGCCGGAGACGAGCTCGAGCGAGGGCAGCCGATAGAGATGCAGGTCGCCGTCCGCGCCGTTGCCGAGAGCGAAGCGTTCGTCGGAAGAGATGGCCAGCGTCGCCGGTGCGCGAACGGCCAAGCCTCCGCGCAGCGGGAGCAGCGCGTACGACGTGCCGCTGCTCAGTACCGCATACGTTCCGCGCGAGGAGAGCGCCGCGAACTGCCACGACGCGGGATCCTCGAGGCCGGCCGCTCGCGCGATCGCCGTCCACGTCTGCGATCCGGCCACACGTTCCAGCGTCTCCGGCGTCGCAATCGCAATCGTGCCGCCGAGCGGATCATACGCGATCGATTCGCCCTCGAGAAAAACCGGCGTGCGATAGTCGAACTGCGGCTTGATCCGCATCGTCGCGACCGTCCGAGGCGAGGGGCCCGAGATATCCAGGGCGCGCGCCGCTCCGGTCGAGGGATCGAAGGTCATCGCGTGCGTGCCATCGCCGATATCGCGCAGTACGATATCGTCGCTCACGTCGTCCGAGGATGCGAATTGCGACCGATATAGTCTGAGATCGTAGGCGTGAAAGCCGCGGTTTCCCGCCAGGACGAGCGTGTCACCGTGCAGCGCCCAACCGCGGCGCCAGAGCGACGCGCGCTGCGCGCCGAGCATCGGCGCGCGAATCTCGGCGACCGAGTAGGTCGCGAGTGTCCGGCTCGCGCCGGGCGCGGCAAAGAGTTCGAGCTGCGCGTCGTAGACCGTTCGAGCGCCCGTCGGATAGAACGTCTGCGTGTAGACGTACGCATGCCGGAGCGGGTCGTACGTGCAGGTTCCGCCGGAGGAGATCAGGTCCGGCAGGTCGTCGGGCAGGTCGGCGATCGCGGGATTGAGGCAGCTCTGGGGGTAGCGCGCCGCGTTGCTCGCTCCCTGAAGCGGAATGACGTGCACGGCCGCATCGCGACCGAGCCACGCGAAGGCGTTCGGGCCGAACGCGGACGCGGCGCCACAGCGACCGATCGAACAATCCGGAGCAGTCGCCAGAAATGCGGGCGCGCGCAGGCCGCGCGTCTCGACGATTTCTATGCCGCTCGCGGTCGTCGCCGCGAGCCAGTGCCCGTTTGGCGCGAGCGTGATGCCCAGAATCGGCGTACCGCCGGGAGGGCGCGAAGCGATGCGCGATGCCGGTCGCGATGCGGACGAGACGAACGAGACGTCGCCATGCGTGTCGCCGATGAAGACGCCGTCCCGCGAGGAGATCGCGGCCGAACACGCGATCGCCGACGCGTCGCGCAGCGGCAGCGAGGCCATCTCGCGTGCGCCGCTCGCGGCCGAGATGTCGTAGATGCGCAGTTGGGTTGCGGCGGCGACCGCGACGCGCGCTGCGTGTGCGAAACCGCAGACGAAGCGCGGGCGGAATGGCAGCGGCGTGCGCGAGACGAACGCGAGGGTACGCGCGTCGAGCACTTCGAGCGTACCGTCGGTGCCGACGATCGCGAGCGAGCGGCCTTCGTCGGCGAAATCGGCGCGATCGCCGAAGTCGCCGTCGTCCATCCGCGCGAGCATCGGCGCGGCGATCGAACGGAGACCGGCAACGCCAGAGAGTCGTGCCAGCATCGCACCGGCGGCGCGAGCCGTCGGAGCCGTCGCGTAACTTCCAAGCGCGAGCGCGTCGCCGACCGGATCGTTCGCGGCGCGCGTCGCGCTGGCACGCGCCAACTGGTCGGCGCGCGCGGCGCCAGCAACCGCGCGATAGCGGACGATGCCTGCGCCGGCGGCGAGCGTCAGCGCGACAACGAGTAACGCCGCTTGGATTCGCGCGCTGCGAACGCGCAGCGCCTCGCGGCGTTTGAGCGCGTCGAAATCGACGCCGAGCAGGGCGGCGGAAAGGCGCAGGCGCGCGTCTTTCGGATGGTCCTTTCCGGGTCGCAGGTCGATCGCAAGCGGTTCGATTCCGTTCTCGGTGAGCGAGGGCGGGAACGCGTCGCTGGGCTCGCCGTCGAGCAAGACCGGAAAGATGCGCGCTCCGTCGCCGACGCGCCGGAATGTCCGGATCTCCTCATCGACCCAGCGCGAAGCCGCCGCCGACGGCGAACAGAGAACGACCAGCGCGCCCGAATCGGCAAGGGCGGCGTTGATCGAGGCGCCGAGATCGGCCGCGCCCGAGAACTCGTCGCGATCGCGAAAAACGGGAGCCATCCGCTTGGGTAACGGCCGCTCCGGCATGCCGCCGAGGCGCACCGGAACGCGAAAAGTCTCGATAAAGCGCGCGAGCGAGGCTGCCGCGCGCGCATCTGCGTGCGAATACGAGATGAAGGTAAAATACTTCACGACCGCACCATCCCGTCCAGCCCCATCCCCCGCCGGGGCGGACGTTTCGCCTGCCGGACCGAAATATCTTCGTCAAGCCACTCGCCGACCGGAGGCGCTTAGACTACGCGTCTACTTTGTATAACAACTACGTGAGTTGATCTTGCCTTATACCGGGACGGCGACTTCGCGATTGAGGAAGACGCTCAGCGCGGCTTTGACTCCCGCGCCGATGTGAACCGGGACGTCGGCGGCGAGCAACGTCGTTTCGATGGCGCCGATCGCGCCTAAAACGTCGGTTTGCGTGATATCACCCATCGTGCCCATGCGTACGATCTTGCCGGCCAACTCGACCTGACCGCCCGAAAGAATGACGCGATCTTTGCGTAGCAATTCGACCAGATCGTCGGCGGCAATGCCCTCGGGGGGTTGGGCCGCAACCACGGTGCGCGAATGTGCGCCGGGTCGCGAGAAAATCGTGAACCCGAGCGCTTCAAAGGCGGCGCGTATGGCGCACGCGTAGAGCGCGTGTCGCTCCCATCCGGCGGCCGCGCCGGTGCGTTCGTAGCGCGTCAACGCCGCGTCGAGCGCGTAGACGATCGAGATCGGCGGCGTCCACGGGGTCTGGCCTTTGGCCGAGAATTCGAGCGCGCGCCTGAGATCGAGATAGAATCGCGGTGCGCGCGCCCGCTCGAGTTGGCCGACCGCGCGTTTTCCCAACGCGACCATCGCAATGCCGGGCGGCGCGGCCAACGCCTTTTGCGACGCGGTCACGACCGCATCGTAACCCCATGCCTCCATATGAAACGGACCCGCGCCCAGGCCGCTGACCGAATCGACGACGCTCAGCGCGCCGTGCGCACGCAGCGCCGGCGCGTACAACGCCATATCGCACTGGACGCCGGTCGACGTCTCGTTGTGCGTCAGCAAGACCCCCGCAATCCGCTTCCCGGTGTCGGCTTCCAAGCGCGCGGCCAGCGCTGCGGGATCGAGGGCCGAACCGTTGGGCGTTTCGAGTTCTTCGACCTCGCAGCCGAACGCGCGCGCGATCGCGGCAAGCCGTTTGCCGAACACGCCGACCGGGCATGCCAACAGCCGGTCGCCGGGCGAAAAGAGGCTGGTCACCGCGGCTTCCAAACCCCCGGTACCCGAGCAACCCAGCAACAGCACCGGACCGCTGGTTTCAAAGACCGGCTGCATGCGCCCCGCGACCTCGGCGAGCAAGGCGGCGAACTCCGGACCGCGATGATTTTCTAGCGGCCGAGACATCGCTTTGAGCACCGCATCGGCCACCTGGACCGGCCCTGGCAAAAACAGCAGTGACTTCTCCATGGCGCTCAAGTTCGGCGTCGCGCGCGCCGACACTTCAACGCATATGGTTTTCTCCGATCTCGTCGCCGGGCTCGACCGGCTCGCCCTGCGCGACAGCGCCGATCGGGATGCCGTCGTGCGTTGGCTAGCGCACGCCAAGGCGCAACTGCCTAAGATTGCGGCGCCCGAACAAATCGGCAAGAAACCTTATACCCGTACGTTGCTGTACAAGACCGATGCGTACGAGCTGCTCGCGCTTCATTGGAACAAAGGCGTCGAGACGATGCTGCACGACCACGGCGGGCGGCAATGATGGTTCGCCGTCATTGACGGCGCCTTGGACGTGCATAATTATCGGCGCACCGATAGCGGGCAGACCGTCGGCAAGGCGCGCTTGAAACGTCTGGGCGAGATGCGGCTGGACGTCGGCGACATCGACTACCGCGCCGACGATGCCGACATTCATCGCGTTGCTTCGCTGGAATTGACAACGACGCTGCATCTGTATGCAGCGCCGTTGGGGGTCTATAACGTCTTCGACGAACGACGCGACACGTGCGAGGCGACTACCTCGTCCTACGACGCGATCCTGACGCCCGCGACCCGCGCTTAGCCGTCGCGTTGCGACGCATCGAGACAACGTTGCTCGGCTGGCGCTTCCCCTCATCACCCAGTGCGACCGGCGTGATGATCCGTTTGCCGAGCGCGTGGAGTAGCACTTCGGAAAGTTCTTCCACCGGAACGAACGTCATCGTATCGCGAATTTCCTTGGGAACGTCGTCGAGATCGAACTCGTTGCGTTTGGGCAGCAGGATCTTGCCGATGCCCGCGCGCTTAGCGCCCAGAACCTTCTCTTTGAGGCCGCCGATCGGCAACACTTGGCCGGTCAGCGTGATCTCGCCGGTCATCGCCAAACTCGGATCGACCTTCAGGCCGGTCAACATCGACGCGATCGACGTTGCCATCGCGATACCCGCCGACGGGCCGTCCTTGGGCGTCGCGCCGGCCGGCACGTGAATGTGCAGGTCGTGCTTGGCGAAGTAGTCTTCGGCTAAACCGAGTTCCGACGAGCGCGAGCGCAAGAACGATACGGCCGCCTGCGCGCTCTCCTTCATGACGTCGCCGAGTTGTCCGGTGAGTACCAGTTTGCCCGTACCGGGCATTCCTTGGGTTTCGATAAACAGGATGTCGCCGCCGACGGGCGTCCAGAACATCCCGGTTGCCACGCCCAACGACGCGGTCCGCTTGCGAACTTCGTTGAAGTACCGCGGGCGTTGGAGATACTCGTTCAAACTTTCGGACTTGATCCGTCCCTTGTACCGCGGTTGCTCGGCGATCTTGCGAGCGACCTTGCGGAAGACCGTGCCGATTTCGCGCTCGAGGTTACGCACGCCGGCTTCGCGGGTGTAATCGACGATGATCGCTCGGATCGCCGCATCGCTGATCTGGATCTGCGTCTCTTTGAGGCCGTTGGCGGCACGCTGCTTCTTGAGCAGATAGCGTTTTGCGATCTGCAGCTTCTCCAGCTCGGTGTAACCCGAGAGCTGAATGATCTCCATGCGATCGCGTAGCGGCGGGCTTATCGTATCCAACGAGTTGGCCGTGCAGATGAACAGCACTTGCGACATGTCGAACGGCAGGTCCAGGTAATGATCGCGGAATGAATTGTTTTGCTCGGGATCGAGAAGTTCGAGCAGGGCCGATTGCGGGTCCCCGCGGTAATCCGCGCCGACCTTATCGATTTCGTCGATCATCATGACCGGATTCTTGGTTCCGGCATCGCGCAGCGCGCGGACGAACGTGCCGGGCATCGCGCCGATGTACGTGCGCCGGTGGCCGCGGATCTCGGCTTCGTCGCGCACGCCGCCGACCGACATACGTACGAACTTGCGTCCCATCGAGCGCGCGATCGACTGGCCCAAGGACGTCTTGCCGACGCCCGGAGGTCCAACGAAGCACAAAATTGGACCGGTCAACTTCTTCTTGAGTTTGCCCACGGCGAGGTATTCGACGATCCGGTCTTTGACTTTTTCCAGATCGTAGTGATCCTCATCGAGAATCTGCCTCGCCTTCTTGATCTCGATATGATCGGCGCTGACGATATCCCACGGCATCTGCACGAGCCAGTCCAAATACGTGCGAATGACGCTGTACTCCGGGCTCGCTTGTGGAACTTTCGAGAGGCGATCCAACTCGCGATCGGCGGCTTTCTTGACCTCCTCGGGCATCTTGGCTTCGTCGATCTTCTGGCGCATTTCGTTGGTCTCGGCTTGCTGCGGATCGACTTCGCCCAATTCTTCCTGAATCGCGCGCAATTGCTGGCGTAAGTAGAACTCGCGCTGATTTTTTTCCATCTCGCGCTGGATGTCGGATTGGATTTTGTGGCCGAGCTCGACCACCTCGAGTTCCTTGGTGATCAGCACCGTCAGCTTGCGCAGACGCTTGCCCGTATCGCGCTCTTCCAGGATGCTCTGGCGATCGTCCGTGTCGAGCCGCATCGTCGAGGCGACGAAGTAGGTCAGCAGGTTGGGATCGGAGATGTTGTTGACTTCCATCTCCATCTCGCGCGGCGCCTGCGGCAGATAGCCGAGCAAACGCTGGAACAAGCTCCCCAGGTTGCGCTGCATCGCCACGACTTGATCGGTCGACCGCGTAATGTCGGGCAG
>DATKGB010000221.1:0-13017 GCA_035544315.1 Verrucomicrobiia bacterium | reverse complement strand
CCGATGCCCATCGCGGTGAGTGCCCACGGTCCGAGCGACCGTTTGAGCCCCGTGTCTTTGTTGGCGCCCTCAGCAAGAATCCTCGCGAGTGGCTTAACTCGTGATAGCAGCATTGGGCGCGAATACGCCCTCCACCGGCGGCTCCCTGGTTTTCCAGTGGGAAAAGTCGCAATTCCCTCAGGGGATGAACGGGATGGCCACGGGGTAGTGGAACGGGCGGCCGGACGATGCGGCGACGCCGCCCATGATGCAGCACACCAAGTTGGTGACCCCGGCGGCGAGCAGTATCAGGACAAAGACGAAGAGGCCGCCGATCGCTCCAAGCGCGGGGCCTGCGTCCGAAGAAGAGTGCTCCGTGACGGCCAGCGTCCCGACCATCGCCACCCATCCGAAGATAAAGACGACTATCATCAGGACCAGAAAGATCGCGAAGGTGATTTGAAAGTTCAACGCGGCGCGCGCGTGGGCGGTGGCATATGGAGATTCGTCGCGAACTTTGAGATACACGATCAACGGGCCGACGATGTTGGCGAACGGAATGTGGGTCAGCGCGAGTAGGCCGGCGAGATGCGCGTACATCGCCCAGTCGCGTTCGTGGGTCGTCAGGGTCGGCGTCTGTTCCATGATCGATGCTTGTCTTTAGCGTGGGATTGCCCTGCCGCTTGCCGAAGCGGAGCGTTGATGCAAGAGTTCGACGTTTTGGTCGTCGGCGGCGGAAACGCGGGCTGTGCCGCGGCGTTAGCGGCCGCGCGTCACGGCGCTCGTACGATGCTCGTCGAGCGGTACGGCTTTTTGGGCGGAACGGCGACGGCCTCGATGGTCGGCCCGTGGATGACGTTTCATTCCGGCAAGAAGCGCATCGTCGGCGGCATCGCCCAGGAGATCGTCGAGCGCCTGATGCAGCGCGGCGGCTCGCCCGGTCATCTCCACGATTCCTCGGATTACGTCCCGACCATCACCCCATTCGATCCCGAACTGCACAAGGCGCTGCTCTTTGAGATGATGGAAGAAGCCGGCGTCCATTTGCTGCTGCACGCCTGGGTGCTCGATGCGATCTGTGACGGCGATGCGGTGACCGGCGCGCGCTTTGCGACCGTCGGCGGCATTCGCGAGTATGCCAGCGCGACCGTGATCGACTCGACGGCCGACGCTTACGTGGCGGCGTCGGCGGGCGTCCCGACCCAGCAAGGCGACGAGCGCGGCCGCGTCCAGCCCGCAAGCTTGATGTTTCGGCTCAGTCACGTCGACTTGAGCAAATTGGCGACCTACGTCCGCATGCATCCCGATCAAATGCGCAGCTCCCTCAAAGCCCACGAACGCACCGCCCCCGCGCTGACCGCCGTTGCGGGGCTCTACGAACTCTGGAAAGGCGCCCAAGACGCCGGTGCGGTGCATATCCCGCGCGAGTTGGTATCGTTTTTCATCTCGCCATATCCCGACGAAGTGACCGTCAACATGACGCGCGTCATCGACATCGATCCGCTCGATCCCGACGATCTCACGCGCGCCGAAGTGGAATCGCGCAAACAAGTCACAGAACTGGTGGCGTTCTTTCGCGAGCGCGTACCGGGATTTGAAAACGCTCGTCTGGCGGCGACGGCAACCCAAGTCGGTATCCGCGAATCGCGGCGCATCGTCGGGCGCTATACGCTCACGCGCGACGACGTGCTGCAAGGGCGCAGCTTTGACGACGCGATCGCTAGGAGCGCTTATCCGATCGACATTCACAACCCGTCGGGCAGCGGCACGACCACGCATCGTTTGGCCGAGGGTGCTTCGTACGAAACCCCCTACCGCTGCTTGGTGCCGGTCAATCGCGAGCGCTTGCTGGTTGCCGGGCGCTGCATTTCCACCACGCACGAAGCGCTGGCTTCGACGCGCTTGACGCCGACGGTGATGACGCTGGGACAGGCGGCCGGAACCGCGGCGGCGCTGGCCAAACGCGCCGGGACCGCCGTCGGCGATGTCGATACGCGCGAGTTGCGCGAGCGGCTGATCGAAGACGGGGTCGACTTGCGATGACGCACGTGCCGTTGCAGCACGCGCACGCCTACGGTGTCGCGGTCGAGTTCTCCGACTTAGGCAAATGGGAGCGCGACGAGTTGCGCTCGGAGTACGATCCGCACGGACCGACCATCAGAATCAATGCGCGGGTCGCCGACGCGCTGTCGCTCGATGCGCGCGAACGGTTCGTCGCCCTGGCGATCGGTCACGAGTTGTACCATCATCGCGAACGGATCGGCGAAGTGGCGCGTCATCCCGATCGCGCGACACGCGAGGCAGCCGCCGACGCGTTCGCGCGCGAACTCGTCGAGCCGGCATGAAATTGTACGCGGGGATCGACGGCGGACAGAGCTCGACCACCGCGGTCGTCGGGGACGAGCGCGGGAAGGTGCTCGGACGTAGCGTCGGCGGCCCGGCCGACGAACTCGGCCAAAGCGCAACCTCAACGCGTCTGCGCGACGCGCTCGAAGGTGCGCTTGCCAACGCGCTCGCCGACGCATCGCTTCCGCCCGACGCGCGATTCGAGTCCGTCGTCGCCGGTGTCAGCGGATACGACGGTCGCCTGCGCGGTATCGAGCCGATGGTTAATACCGAACGCTTGCAGGTCGTACACGACGCGCCGATCGCGCATGCCGGCGCGCTGGGGGGGCGCCCCGGCATCATCGTCATCGCCGGCACCGGCTCGGTGGTGTACGGCGTCGCGCCCGATGGGCATTCCCTGACCGTAGGCGGCTGGGGATACCTTTTCGGCGACGAGGGCAGCGCGTTTTGGATCGCCGCGCGCGTTCTTGCCGACGCGATGCGCGACGAAGATTGCGCGGTGCAGACGCAGCCGTGGAAGATCGCATGCGATTACTTTTCCGTGAAAGCGATGCGGGAGATTCAATCGGCCTTTTACGCCGGAACCCTATCGCGCGATCGCGTCGCTTCGTTCGCGCGCCACGCATTGACAACCGTCGATTGGCGGCACGTCGACGGGATCGTTCGTCGCGGTACGCAAGCGTTGGGACGCCTGACGACGATCGCGGCCATGCGCCTCGGTTTCGAGACGGTGGACGTTGCCCTGGTCGGCGGCCTATCTCACGAAAGCCGGTACGTAGAGGCGTTCGCGCAGTCATTTGAGTTCTCGTCCCCGACGATCACGGTCGTGCCGGCCGAGGCAGAACCGGCCGTCGGCGCTCTGCGGATGGCGCTGACGTGAAGCTGTTGAACCGTTTTCGCGGGGGCTTGATCGTCTCGATCCAGGCCGCGGCCGGGTCGGCGCTAGACGATCCCGCAGTACTTGCGGCGATGGCCCGGGCGGCCCAGGACGCCGGTGCGGTCGCGGTGCGAATCCAAGGGATCGCCAACCTAGAAGCGGTGCGACGCCGGGTCGACGTCCCGATCGTCGGATTGATCAAGCAACGGCATCGCGGGTTCGATCCGTATATCACCACGACGCTCGACGAGGCGCGCTCGATTCTGGCGACCGGTGCCGAGGTGGTCGCATTCGACGCTACCGGCCGGGCCCGTCCCGGCGGTACCACAACCGAGGCGATGGTCGAGGCCATCCACGCCGGGGGCGGATTGGCGATGGCCGATTGCGCCACCGCGGCCAACGGTGCGTACGCCGCCCGAGCCGGCGCCGATATTCTGGCGACGACGGTGCGCGGCTATACCGAGGAAACCGTCGGAGCTGCGCTGCCGGCGCTCGACATCGTCAAAGCCTTCAGGCGTTTGGGGAAATTCGTCATTTGCGAAGGCGGCATCCACCGGCCCAGCGAGGGACGGGCGGCCCTGACCGCGGGTGCCGATGCAATTGTGGTGGGAACGGCGATCGCCGACCTCGAGTGGCTCGTCAGGGAGTTCGCCGGTGTCCTGGATAAGACAGGCCCGGGATACCAGGTCTAACCCGGGCGGTAGGAGAGCAAGTGTCACAGAGAAGCAGAAATGATCCGGTCGTAACCCTCGATCGGAATTTTTGGGTCGTTACGGCCGGCTTCGCGGTCCTGTCGATTGTCGGCGTCATCTTCTGGATTAAATTCCCGATTACGCAGTATCTTCCGGCCGCAGTCGTCGAGGCCGACGAGATCGATCAGTTGTTCCGCTTCTTGGCGGCGTCGAGTACGGTGCTGTTCATCTACGTCGTCGGCTATTTGATCTATTTCAGCATCGCGTTCCGCCGCCGCGCGTCGGATCCGCCCGATGCGATCGGCGTTCAAGTTCACGACAACCACAATCTCGAACTGTGGTGGACGATCGGCCCGGCGATCTTCGTCATCGTCATGGCGGTTTTCAGCGTTCGGATCTGGTACGGCATCGAAGTCAATAACCCGGGCAACGGATTGACGGTCGAATCGATCGGACATCAGTGGAACTACACGTTCCGCTATCCTGGCGTGCATGGCGAGATTCCCGATGCGATGCATCTTCCGGTCGACGTCCCGGTGACGCTCGAGGTTACCTCGACCGACGTCATCCATTCGTTCTGGGTGCCGGCCATGCGTCTCAAAGCGGACATGGTTCCCGGTGCGATCAATACGCTTCGCTTTACGCCCAAATATCCGGGCACGTATGCGATCATCTGCACGGAATTCTGCGGCGTCAACCACAGCGTGATGGACAAGCAGACCGTGGTCATCCAACGTCGCGCCGATTTCGACAAGTGGTATAGCGGCTGGGTCGCTAAGACCAAAAATGTCAGCGACGCGCTGCCCAAAGTCGGCGCCGGAGCGATCCTTCTGACCGGCGGCAACGCCGCAGCCGGGCAAAAGGTCTTCGCCGCGACGTGCTCGGCCTGTCACGCGGTCGGCCCGTTCGCTCAACGCATCGTCGGCCCCGGGCTCAAGGGCGTGCTCCACGATCCGGCGCATCCCACTCTGGTCGATGGCGATTCGGCCTCCACGGACAACGTCGCAAAGATCTTGCGAAATGGGTACGCGGGCAGCATGGGCCAGATGCCCAACCAGACGACCAACCGTCTCTCCGATAAAGACATCGCCAACCTCGTTGCCTACCTCGATAGTTTGAAATAACCGGAGCCAGCAAACATGCAGACGCACGATCAAACAGAACTTCACGACGGCGGCGGCGTCGCCGATCACATCCACCCCGAGCCGCAGACGTTCGTCCGAAAGTACATCTTCTCGATCGATCATAAGATCATCGGGATCCAATATCTGATTACGGGCTCCGTCTTCTTCGTGCTCGCCGGCTTGCTGGCCGAAGTGATCCGGACCCAGCTCATGCACGCCAACGGCGGCGTCGTCGACGCGAATACCTACAACGAGATCTACTCGGTGCACGGTTCGGCGATGGTTTGGCTGGTCGTCATTCCGCTGCTCACCGGCGGTTTTGGCAACTTCGTATTCCCGCTGCAGATCGGCGCGCGCGACGTCGCGTTCCCATGGCTGAACATGCTGTCGTTCTGGATCTTTCCGCCGGCCGGCCTGATGCTGTTCGGTTCGTTCTTGATGGGCGCACCCGCGGCCGGTTGGACGGAATACCCGCCGATGTCCCTGCAGGGCCAAGCCGGAACCTCGATGTGGTGCGCGGCGATTTTCTTAGTCGGCGTCTCGTCGACGTTGACCGGCATCAACTTCTTGGTCACGATCCTCAAGATGCGCGCGCCCGGCATGACCTTCACGCGCATGCCGCTGTTCGTGTGGGCGCAGTTCGCGACCGCACCGTTGCTGATGATCGCGACGACCGCACTGGCCGCCGCGCTGGCGGCGCTGTTTATGGAACGCCAGTTCGGCGTCCCGTTCTTCGACCCGACCAAGGGCGGCTCGCCGGTGTTATGGCAGCATATGTTTTGGTTCTACTCGCACCCGGCCGTCTACATTATGATCTTGCCGGCGTTCGGCATGATCTCGGAGATCTTGCCGACGTTCTCGCGCAAACCGATCTTCGGGTACAAGATGATCGCGTTCTCGTCGGTCGCCATCGCGCTGCTGGGTTTCACGGTTTGGGCCCACCACATGTTCACGTCGGGCCTGGCGCCGTTCTTGCAACTGCCGTTCATGATTATGACCATGCTGATCGCGATTCCGACCGGCATCAAGATCTTCTCGTGGGTCACCACGCTGTGGGGCGGCAAGATCCGGTTTACGACGGCGATGCTGTTCGCGGTCGGCTTCATCGCGACGTTTACGTTCGGCGGCATCACCGGCATCTTCTTGTCGGCGGTTCCGTTCGACTTGCACGCGCACGGCACGTACTTCATCGTCGCGCACTTGCACTACGTGCTCGTCGGCGGCTCGCTGATGGGGATTCTGGCTGGAACGTTCTTCTGGTTCCCCAAGATGACCGGCCGCATGATGAACGAGAAGCTCGGCAAGTGGACGTTCTGGCTCTTCCTCATCGGCATGAACGGCGCGTTCTTACCGATGCATTACCAGGGGTTGCTGGGCATGCCGCGGCGCGTCGCAACCTACGACCCGCAATTCCAGACCATCAACCAGATCGAGTCGATCTTCTCGTACGTAATGACGTTCGCGCTGCTGTTGTTCTTCGGTAATCTTCTGTATTCGATTCGCAACGGCAAGAAAGCCGGTTCGAATCCGTGGGGCGCACGCACGCTGGAATGGCAGATTCCGTCGCCGCCGCACTACTACAACTTCAAGCACGTTCCGACGGTCTTCGCGGCGCCCTACGATTTTGCCGAACCCTTACCCTACACGGGCCTCGAAGAAGAACTCACCGATGCGCCCGGCCCCCAACCGGCCAGCGTGCACTAATGATGAGGACCAAATAGGTGGCTGTAGCGTCGGTTAGTTACGATACCCACGAGGAGCCGGTGGTTGATCGGCTGTATGCCGAGACGCGTGACTTGCGGCTGCAAGGGTTCTTGCTGTTCCTGGTCAGCGACGTCGTGCTGTTCTCATCGTTCATCTTCGCGTATCTGTACTTGCGAAACACCGGCCAGGGCTTCCCGCCGCCGGGCATCGGTCGTTTGGACGTAGCGTTCGCGGCGTTTAACTCGATGGTGCTGTTCGGCTCGGGCTGCACGATGCACTACGCGTTGGAGAACTGGAAACACGGCAACTTTAACAGGTACGCCACTTGCTTGATCGCTACGATTATTCTCGGAGCGATGTTCTTAGGCGGCCAGGGCTACGAATACACCTCGTTGATCGTGCGCGATCACGTCACTTGGAGCGGCAGCGGCATCTTCGGGGCGTCGTTCTTCACGCTCACCGGCATGCACGGCCTCCACGTTTTCCTAGGCGTCTGCTACCTGACGGTGCTCTTGCTTCAATCGGCCCACGGCGTCTACACCAAACAGAAGTTCTTTGGTTTGACCGCCGGAACGCTGTATTGGCATTTCGTCGACGTCATCTGGGTCGTACTCTTTTCAATTTTCTATCTAATCTAAGGAACTGCGAAATATGAATATCGTGATGATCGAGCGGACGGTCGCGGCAGTCGGAGCGGTGATCGTATTCGTCGTCGCGGCGCTAGCGCTCAAGCACGAGTGGAAGACGCCGGGTATCGAAAACCAGGTGTTCAAGATCATGCTCGGGCTCTTGGCGCTGGGCGGGATCATCGCGTTCTTGGCCGGCATCGGCGTGCTCGGCAACTTTGCGAAGGGAGCCTAACGTGACGCACGTGATTGCAGAAAAAGACATGCATCCCAACTTTGGGAAAGTCCCGGACAGCAAGGGCGTCCCGCCTACCGTTCTACTGGTGACGGTAATCGGAATCCTAGCGATCTTCGCAACCGCCGCGGGAGTCGTGCTCAACTCTTCATACGGCCATCAATGGCCCGCCAGCAACACCCAACGAACCGACCTAGGCAAACCCGACCTCGGCTAGCGCCGCCAATGAGACCTCGGTGGCCGGCGCGGGTTGCCTAATTCAGCGCCGGAGGAAGACACTTCCCGTGCGAGTCTGGTAGATCCATTCGATGCAGAAGCCCGCGCAGGCGCTTACCAAGAAAACCAACCACGGCAACCCGTAACTGTAATGCGCGGTACCGGTCAGGCGAAGCGTCATGAGCACCGTAGCCGCGAGGAAGCCTGGAGCCGTAATTACGCAATGCACTTCGTAGCAATGGAGAAAGTTCTGCACGCAGTACGCCGCGTAGAATCCGAAGAGTCCAGTTGCCAGCAAGTCGCCCCACGGCTGATGATTTCGGTTCGCGTACCCGTTCGCCACAGAGACTGCCGCTACAAGGGTAATGTTGAACCAGCGATTGTGAAGCAGTTGGAGGCGTAGCATCGGCTAGAGGCGCGGGGCGATGCCGATGGCTAGGGTGGGGAGTTCTTCGTCGGGCAATACGCCGGTCGAGCGGCCGTCGATTTTGTGGACGCCGCCGTATTCAGAAAATTCGACCAGTGCGGGGATCGTTCGGTTGGGCAGACGGCGCGTTCCCAAGCATTCCCACTCGCAGGCTATGCTGCCGTCCTCAAAGAGCGCGGCGACGTAACCGGCCGCGTCGAGCGCACCATACTCGTCGGGCTCGCGATAGCGCACGTAGCCGTCGACGGTGTAGATCGGTTTACGCGTCTGTCGGAAAGCCGTTAGAGGCGCGACCATCACCGCGATAGCATAGATGGTAAAGGCGATCGCGCCCAACCCGAAGATCGGGGCTAGCACGATGAGCGTGCGGTCGCTGGGGACATGCTGCGAGCGCCAAACGATGCCCCAGGTGAAGAGCGAGAAGAAAATGAGTCCCACGACTGGTTCGATCGCGATGGCCATCCGGCCGGTAAGCCCCCGCCAGACGGCACGGCGCTCGGCTTCGGTCCACGGGCGCTGTGCGAGCGACCTCGCGCGGCGATCGAAGTGGCGGAACTTCATCGTGCTCTGTTCCGTCGCGCTGACGGGCCTCCTGGCTTCCACGGCTATGGCTGACGCGACGACGCTGCGCGGGACGATTCTGGCTATCGAGGCGAGCGGGCAAGTGGTCGTCAACGACGGTGCGACCGCCGGTGTGCCCACGATGACGATGACTTATCGAATCGCGCCCGCGCCGTTGTTCAAAACGCTGCACGTCGGCGACCACATCGTCGCCACGCTCGATTCCACCACCTCGCCCGAAACGCTGCGCAACGCACGCGTCGTGTCCTCGGCGCCGTTGGTGAACGCGCCCTCACCGATCCGCACGGTCGAGGTGCTGCGCGTTGGCGACAAAGTGCCGCAAATTCCATTGGTCGATCAAACCGGGACGCCGTTTACGTTTACCAAGTACTTCGGTCGCGACGTGGTCCTGGCATTCATCTACACGCGCTGCCGGGACCCGCGCGAATGTCCGCTCACCAGCGCCAAGTTCGGCGAATTGCAGTCGCGCTTGCGCAGCCGCAACGCGCATTTGGTTGAAGTCACGCTCGATCCGGCCTACGATACGCCTAAAGTCCTGGCGCGTTACGCGGGCATCTACAACGCCGATCCCGCGAAGTGGACGTTTGCTACCGGAAGGCCCAACGACGTCCTGAACTTCGATGCGGCATTTGGACTGGACCCGTTCGTCGATCCGCGCTTCGGCTTGATTCACGGCGAAACGCTGGCGGTCGTCGATCCGCGCGGAACGATTCACGATTTGGTCTACACGAACTCGTGGCAGCCGTCCGAGATCGTCGCCTCGCTCGACGAGGTCGACCACGTTGCGAGCAATCCGCTGGCTCGGCTGGACCTGTGGCTTTCGCAAGCGGCCGTCGCGGTTTGCGGAAACGGTGTGGCCGGATTCGATGGATTCGGCGATCTGCTGGTCGTCCTAGCGATTTTCGCGGCATTCGGCTACATCTTCTGGCGCGTCTTCCGCGCGATCATGTCCAACGCGCGGGAATCCTAGCCTGCGGCGTCGTCGGTGCCGATGGCGAGCCGCTCGGTTCGCTGCGGTTTAAGAAACGCCGCGATGAACAGTGCCAAGATGGCCACCGCGGCAAACGCGAGATAGCTCTCGCGGAAGCCGTCGAACTGGGCGTTGGCCGCGTCCATGATCCCGCCGGCCAGCGACGCGCCGAGAATTTGTCCGACGATGAGCCCCTGACTGAGCAGGCCGATGGCCGTCGCCCGCGTTTGCGGCTGCGACTCGTTGGTCACGATGTAGCGCGTCGGCGCGCCTAGCAGCGCGCCGAAACCGATCCCGGCGACGACCATCGAGAGCAACGACAGCCAGATCGATGAAAAGCCCAACGCGAAGATCGCTAGGCCGATTTCGGTAAAGAGCGCGCCGATCAAGAGCACGTCGCGGCTGCCGATCTCGTCGAGCGCGCGCCCGGCGACCGGAATGACGATGACGAACGTCAGGGCGCCCAACGCGGCAATCGCTCCGGCCGCGGCGTAGGAAAGATGTTGCGCGCCGACCAGAACGGTCGGGATGAAGAACAGCGCGCCCTCGAGCACGCCGATCGTAATTTCGAGCGCATAGGTTCGCACCAACTGCCGCGAGGCCAGCATTGCAGGCGGAATCAGCGGATGCTTGGCGGTGCGTTCCCACCAAAGAAATCCGACGAGCAGGACGATGCCCGCCACGATCGTCACGACGCGCAAGCCGAGAATGCCGTCCATAAGCGCCAGCAAACCCAGGCACAGCAAGGCGATCCCGGTGACGTCGGCCGGTCCGCGGACGCGCGGCGCGGCCGAGGGTACGTACTTGCACGCCATCGCGATGACGATTGCCGCGAGCGGAAGATTGGCCGCAAAGATCCAGCGCCACGAGATCAGATGCGTGACGATGCCGCCCAGCGCCGGTCCGATGACTGCCGCCAAACCCCAGGTGGCGGCGACCAAACCCAGCGCCGCACCGCGCCGTTCGGGCGGCACGACGTCGCCGATTGCAGCCGCGGCGACCGGGAAGATGCCGCCGACCCCCAACGCTTGAATCGCGCGAGCCAACAGGAAGAAGCCGTAGCTCGGTGCTAGGATCGCCAAGACGCTTCCAAACGCGAACAAGCCGACGCAGGCGATGTAGATCGGGCGGCGTCCATACCGATCGGCCATCGCGCCGGCGATCGCGATCGAAACGACCGTTACCAGCAGGTACAGCGTGAAGATCCATGCCAGATCGCCGGTCGCGACGCCAAACGTTTGCGCGAGCGCCGGAAGGGCGGGCGAAAGAACCCCAAGGTCGAGCGCGCCTGCAAAGACGCCTAGACCCAGCGTGATCAGTAACGGATTACGCAAAGAACCGGGGGAGTATGCGATCGAGCACCATGAACGCGCACATCAACGCAAGATACAACAGCGAAAAGCGAAAGAGTCGCCGCGCCCAGATCTGGCTTGCGTCCTTCATCGTGCGAACGGCGTCCAGCAGAAAAATTCCGCCCAACACGGCGGCCGCCGCAAAGTAGAATGGGCCCATGACGTGCAGCGGGTAGAGCACCAGCGAGGCCGCGACCAAAATGATGCTGTACCAAACGATTTCGCGTTTGGTGCGCGCGTCGCCGCTGACGTTTGGCAACATCGGGATCTTGGCGGCCGCGTAGTCGTTCTCGGTTACCAGGGCCAGCGACCAAAAGTGCGGCGGCGTCCAAAGAAAGATCAGCGCGAACAATCCCAGCGCCGGTGCGCCGATCGATCCGGTCACGGCCGCCCAACCCACCAGCGGCGGAATCGCGCCGGCGGCGCCGCCGATCACGATGTTGAGCGGCGTCAGGCGTTTGAGCCACATCGTGTAGATCGCAACGTAGTACACGTTCCCGGCCAGCGATAGCCACGCCGCCAGCGGGTTGGCTAAGAAATACAAAATCGCAAACGACGTGACGCCTAGCACGATTGCAAAGATGGTCGCGCGTCGAATCGAGATTCGACCGGCAGGCAGCGGGCGTTCGCGCGTCCGTTTCATCACCGCGTCGATATCGAGGTCGTAAATACAGTTGAACGTACCGGCCGACGCCGCGGCCAGCGCGCCGCCCAGTAGCGTCCAGAACAGCAGCGCGAGCGGCGGAAGGCCGCGCGCCGCCATCACCATCGCCGCTGCCGTCGTGATGAGCAGCAGCATGATGATCCGCGGTTTGACCAGTTCGTAATAATCGTTGAGCGAAGGCTTCATCGCGCGCGGACCTTTTGCGGACGCGCGGCGTACGTCTCGGCCAGTGCAAAGATCGCGGCGACGACGAACGTCAGGAAGGTCAGCGCCGCGTTAGCGGCATGGGCTTCGCGCAGATCCATCGGTAAGCGCAGCGCAACGTTGAGCAATCCTAAGAGCACTTGGACGAAGATCAGCAGGACGCCGATCGACGCGGCGATGCGGACGCGCGCGGACGCCGGAAGCGCCCACGCCAGCGCACCCGAACCGACCGCGCTCAGCAACGCCGCGCCGGCCAGAAATCGATGGAGCATTTGAACATATTGACCCGGACTATATACAACGACGCTCCCCGCGCATCCCGGGATGGACAGGCAAGCCAGTCCGGCGCCCGACGAACTCACGTACGCGCCCACACACATCGTCACAAAGGCGATCAGCGCGGTTCCGGCCAGAGCTCCCAACAAAACTCCAGCCGCCGGGGTCCCGGCTTGCCCCCGCTCGCCTTCCCAGGCAAAGATCGCCATGCCCGCCAGCGCCCCGATAAACGCCATGCCTGTACCCCAATGCAGCACCACCGAGGGCGGGCTATTCGAAAGATGCACGGTCTCCGCGCCCAGCAACACCTGCACGATAAACAAGGCGACGATCGCCCACCCGACCGGCATCACGAACGGCGAACGACGCCGCTGCGCCCAAGCCGCGACCAGAACCCCGAGAACCAGCGGTATCAGAAGAAAAGCCAGCAAACGATGGGTCCATTCCCACATCGTCCCGTCGGCCAACGACGGAATCAATTGCCCGCGGCACGCAGGCCAATCGGGACAAGTCATCCCGGCGCCGTTAATGCGCGTCCAACTCCCAAACATGATCGTCGCGTATGCATCGACCATCGCCGCAAGCGATAAACGCCCCAGAATCTTCACGAGACCTCAAGTCTACCTAGCCGCGCAAGCCCCGGCAACGACAGGAGTGGGGCGAGTATGCTCCGGCGGGCCTAGCAGCCGGCGATGGCACCGGGGATGTGGCTGTTGGCGGTGCGTTCGTCGGTGATCCCCCTC
>DATKGB010000220.1:0-6517 GCA_035544315.1 Verrucomicrobiia bacterium | reverse complement strand
GTGGAGGAGACGAGTCTCGCGCTTGTATTTGCGCCCTGCGCGACCTACGCGCAACAGGTGCAGTCGACCGCTTCGACCCAATCCGCACCGGCCGATGAATACTTCGGCCGCTTGAGCGAAAGCGTGCTGGGCATACGCAATCAACTCAACGGGCTGGACCAAAAGAGCGACAGCGAGATGTTATCGCGCGGGACGGCCACCGGGCTGGACGATCTGCAAGACGCCATTCTGGATTGGCAACAGAAGTATCCGGCCGATCCGTGGATCGTGACGGCGATGTCGCGTCTGGTTTCGGATTACGCGCGTGCCGGCGAGTCGTCCAGCCCATATGCCACCGCGACGCTGCGCGTGATGCTCGATCGCTATCCCAACGCTCCGCAGACCAAAGACGCCGTTGCGGCGATCGGCAACGAAGCCTCGCCCACCGGCAACAGCCTCCTGCAAGCCGTCGCCGCAGACGCCGACCTTCCGCCGGTGCCGTCGGCGCAGGTTCCCGACGTGGCTATCATCACCGCTTCGGACGATGGGATCCCGGGCGATCTACTCTCCAGCCCGGCTTGGCAAGCATTTAGCGCCAGTCGCGCGATCGGCGCGGGTAACGGCGTCGTTGCGACGACCGACGTGACCAACTACGACACGTCGGGCGATGCAACCGTCGCTGGGGCCGTAATCGACGCGCTCACCGGCGCGCCCGTGGCCGGAGCGATCGTCTTCGTAGCACCCGATAAAGACTCCCTCGACGTCACCGCAACGCCGTTTGCAACCACCGGCAACGACGGTGCGTTCTCGGTCGCGCACGTTCCGCTGGGAGCGGCCTATTCCGTGGGCGCCGTCTCGCTCGCGCACGCCGAATACGTGGTCGTGCAGCCGCCGCGCGGTAGCGGTTATGCCGCCTATCACGGCATGATCGACGCCGGCAACGGCGACGGTAACGGTAACGCCGGGGTGATTCGCCTCACTTCGCAGTAGCGAAGCCGCGCGCCGGTAAAGCCGGACCGCGTTGCAACCAGTTCAGCGGCGAGTACTCGGCGCGGCCGTCGACGGCGTGCAGGGTGTAGGCATGGCGCGACTTGGGCGAACGATTGGCCGCGCTGTAGTGCGGAAGCAGGCCGTTAAATATCACCATCGCGCCTTGCTCGACCTCGACTGGAACGGCTTGCTCCAACGTTGGCCAGGCAGTTGGGTCGATGCTTTCCAGGCGCGCCGTGCCGTCGCGCACGACAAAGCGTTCGCGCAGCGGCGTACGATGACCGCCGGGCTGCACCCAAAGGCAACCGTTGCTGCGGTCGGCGTCTTCGAGCGCGAACCAAAACGTGGTGACCGTGTTAGGGGTGGTTTCAAAAAACGACGTATCTTGGTGCCAATGGACCTCGCCGCCGATGCCGGGTTGTTTGAAGATATACATCGATTGGTATAGACGTGGGTCGCTCAAGCCGATATCCGCGGCGATCTCGGATAATCGCGGATCGCGCGAGAACTCTTCGAAGACCGGATCGAGGTCGTGCATGGCGTGACCGATTTTATTGATCGAGAGTTCCTTGGGCTGGCGCAGCGAGCCGCCTTCGTCAAAAGCATCCTCTTCGAAGAAACATCGCACTTTGTCGCCCGACGTCAGGAAGTAGTCGTCGCTTTTTTGGGCCTGGTCGTTAGTGGTGAAGATCGAGACCGATTCCGATGGGTCGAAGGCTTCGACGATCGCTTGCGCGCGGGCACGCAAGCCGGCGATCTCCGCGGGCGACTTAAAACCGGGAACGACCAGGAAGCCGTCCTCTTCAAAACGGCGCCGCTGGGCCTGCGTCAAGGCCATGACAGGTCCTTCGGCGCGACGGCGAATTAGTCTCTCGTCGCGGATGCGTACGCAGGGCCGAAAAGGAAGCCGGCAGCGGAGCGTCTATGTATAGAGACGTGGGTTTATTGTTTGCCGGAAACCTTAGCGGGAGCTTTCTGGGCGGCGCACTATTTGTGGGACTGGGGTTGGTCCTCTCGCTGGGCGCTGCCGCGATCGTCCGTCGCTTTGCCAACAATGCCCTGTTGAGAGAGCACAACGATATCGCCGGTTTTATTCTGGCGGTCGTCGGGGTCGTCTATGCGGTCTTGCTGGCCTTTGTCGCGGTCGGTGCGTGGGAACGTTTTGCCCTCGCCGAAGTTCATACCTATGACGAAGCCAACGCATTGACCCAAACGTACCGGGACGTCGGCATCTTTCCGGAAAAGACAAGCGTGCGCAGGGAATTGCGGTTTTACGTGAACGACGTCGTGAACCGGGAGTGGCCGGCCATGGCCACCGGCGGTCAAAGCCGCGATGCGGCCGCGACGATCGAGCTCGTCGCGCAACAAATTCGCAACATGCACCCCAATACGCCGGGGCCGCAAAACGTGCAAGCCGAACTCTTGACGGGCATCGATAAAGCGTTGCTGGACCGAGCAAACCGACTCTCGATGGATGCAGATGGCCTCAACAACATCGTCTGGACGACCTTGGCGGCCGGAGCTATCGTTACCGTTGGATTCACCTTGCTGTTTGGATTCAAGTCGCGCGCGCTGCAGATGCTCATGACCGGCGGCTTGACCTTTAGCATCGTCATCGTGTTTTATCTCGCGGCCTCGCTCGACTATCCGTTCCAAGGACATATCCACGTGCTACCGCATGCGTTTGTAAGCGCGTTGCATTCATTCGACATCGTCGACCGTGTCGATACGCCCCGCAGTTACTGAAGATCTACCTGTTCTGGGCATCCCTTGTGAACGACCTAGCAACGACGATGCTGTAAGCGATCACGGCGATCAGGCCTGCGATCGCCACGGCGAAGATCAGGACCCGCGCGTCGCCGGGCATGGCTCCGGCTGCCGAAATGCCGCCTCCGCGCGGAAACGACGGTACGATGAACGGATAGATGCTCGCGGCCGCCGCACTCAAGAGGCTCGCTAGGAATAGCGACGAGCAAGCAAAAGCCGCTCCTGGCCGAGCGAGTCGTGCGGCGACGAAAACTCCCGCGAGCCCGCCCAGCGAGATCAACGGCAGCAGCCCAACCCACCATGCGATTCCATCGACGTCGTGCATCGCGAACGTGTAGGCCGTTGCTGCGACGTAAAGCGCCGCCACGATCGCGACGCCTAGCGGTGCTACGGCCAGGCTTCGTCGGGCAAGTTCGGCGCGCGCGGTCATGGCTAGCCAGAGCGCGCCGTGCAGCGCCAATGACGCGACGGCCAGCAATCCGACGAGCAATGCGTACGGGTTGAGCAAGAAGCCGAACGTGCCGACGAAGTAGCCGTTTGGATCCAGCGGTACGCCCCGCACCAGATTGCCCAACGCGACACCCAACAGCAGGATCAGCAGGGTGCTCGCGCCCGAAAACGCCACGTCCCAAAAATCGCGCCAGAGATTGCTGGTGAAATGATTGCGTAGCTCCATGGCCAGCCCGCGGAACATCAAGAGCCACAGTACGATGGTAAACGGCAGATAGAAACCCGAGAACGAACTAGCGTAGGCTTTGGGAAAAAGTGCGAACAGCGTGCCTCCCGCCGCGATGAGCCAAACCTCGTTCCCGTTCCAAAACGGACCGATGGACCGCATCGCGTCGGCGCGTTCTTGCGCCGTCTTTGCGACCAGCGGCGAGATCGCCGCCGTCCCCAGGTCGTAGCCATCGAGCAGAACGTAGACTGTCAGCATCGCGCCCAAGAGGATGAATCCAGCCAAGCTCATCGGATCACCCCGCGATCGGCCCCTAGACCGATCTCGCGTAGGGTCAGCAGCAAGAACAGGACGCCGATCAGGAAGTACATGCCGGCAAAACCGATGATCGTGAAGATCGTTTCGCCGGCCGGCACGTTCGGCGAGACACCCTGACTGGTTCGCATCAGGCCGTAGACGATCCAGGGTTGTCGCCCAACTTCGGTGACGACCCATCCGGCCTCGTTCGCGATGTACGGAAACGGCATCGCTAAGAGCAGCAACCACAGCAACCAGCGCGCGCGATAGAGACGTCCGCGCCACACCAGCAGCAGCACCGATAGCGCCGCCAGGGCCGCAAGGATCGTTCCCAGGCCGACCATGACGTGGTAGGCGTAGTAGGTCAGTTCTACCGGAGGCCACAGTTGGGTCGCATAGGCCTTCAGGCCGTCGACGTTCGCATTGAAATTGCCATAGGCTAAGAACGACAATGCGCTGGGTGCGAAGACCGGATCGATCAAACGGCGCGACGGCACGTCGGGCATGCCGACGATCGCTAGGGGCGCACCGCGCGTCGAATCGAACAGCCCTTCCATGGCGGCTAGTTTGATCGGTTGATACTTCGTAACGTCTGCGCTGTTGCGATCGCCGGTCGGGAAGATCGCCAGCGTCGAGAAGATCAAGGCCGTAATCGCGCCCGCGCGTACGAAGCGTCGTCCGATTGATTCGTCGCGCCGGGCCAGAAGATAGTACGCGCCGACGCCGCCGACGATGAAGCCGCCGGCGACCAGCGCGCCGGTCAATACGTGGAAGTATTGCCAGAGGGCAAACGGGTTGGCGAGCAGCGCGGCCAGCGACGGGCCGACCGGATGCTGCATCCACGCGTCGGTGACGACGATGAAATACCCCGACAGCCAGGAACCTAGACACACCAAGGCTGCGGAAAGCACGTAGAACTGCGGTGCGACGCGCTTCTTGCCGTGGAGCAGCACGCCCAGAAACACCGACTCGAGGAAGAAGGCGTAGATGCCTTCGAGCGCGAGCGGTTGACCGATCACCGCACCGTTCCTGGCCGAAAATGCCGCCCAATTCGTTCCGAAGGCGAACTCCATCGGGATTCCGGTGACCACGCCGGCTGCGAAGTTGATGCCAAAGATTTTGGTCCAAAAAGACGCGATCCGTCCGGCTTCCTCGTCGCGATCGCGCCACGCACGAAACGCATACCACGCCACGAACGGCGCCAAACCCATCGTGCCGATCGGGAAAAGGTAATGGAACATGATCGTGAACGCGAACTGAAGGCGGTCGGCCGACACTAGGTCCATGATGCGACCTCCGAGGAGAACCTTATCCTAGGGCTGGGTCGAAGCCGCCTGCATCGACGCGATTTGTGCTGCTAACATCGCCATCGCCGACTGTAGCTGTTTGTCGTGCTTGGGATCGCCCAGGACGGCGTGCGGGTTTTCGGCGACGACGACGTTGGGCGCGATGCCCGTGCCGTTGATGTTGTGATGGTTAGGCGTGAAGTAGCGCGCGTAGGTAAACTTGAAGCCGCTGCCGTCGGGCAGCGAATACACGTCTTGCATAACGCCCTTTCCGAAGGTGCGCGTTCCGACGAGTTTGGCGACGCCGTTGTCCTGTAGGGCGGCCGCGACGATCTCCGAAGCCGATGCGGTGTAGCCGTTGACCAGCACGACGATCGGTTCGCTGGGGGCTGGAAAGCCGTCGCCGTAGTCGGTAGTGACCTGCGAGCCGCGCGATTCGACCGAGACGATCGGATTGTTGGACACGAACTGCGACGATACTTGAAGGGCCGCGTCGACCATGCCGCCGCCGTCGTAGCGCAGGTCGATCACGAATGCCTTCGCGCCGCTTTGGCGCAGGCGGTTCACGTCGGTGGCGAACTCCGCGCCGGTATCGCTACCGAAGATATCGACCGCGATGTAGCCGATGTTGCTGCCGAGTTGCTGATAGATCACCGTCGGCGGACGCACGACGCTCCGAACGATATCGTAGGTCGCGTGGGCGCCGTCGGCGTTAATCGTCGAGACCGAAACGTGGGAGCCCGACGCGCCGCGAAGCAGATGCGAAACGCCGTCCAGCGGCAAACCGAGCGTCGGATGGCCGTCGACGGAGATGATTTGATCGCCAGACCTAAGGCCGGCTTGATCGGCCGGGCTGCCGGGCATGACAAAGTATGCGGCTGCCGGCTGCCCTTTGATCACTTGGAGCAGCACGCCGACACCCGAGATCGAGTTGGGCGTAAACAGTTGGTTGAACCGCGCGAACTCTTTGGGCGAGAAGAACGCCGCCCACCGGTCGTGCGTACCCTTGGCAACCCCGCGCAGTGCCGCATACGAAAGATCGATTGGATCGGCGCCCGTGTTGCGGGCCGTCGCAAGGATCGACGCTTGGATACATTGCGTTGCCGAAGCGAGGTCATCGGCACGTGCGACGCAGGCAAAATGAGCCGGCTTGTGCTGCTTGGCTGCCGCTACGACTGCCAGTGTTGCTTGTGACGTGACCGCGTGCCAGTCCAACTTGGCGTAGAAGTTGTCGTCGAGCAGGTGCAGCGCGTTGGGAATGTTGGGGGCGATTTGGGCTTGTGTCGCGGTGGCCGAACGGGCCAATGGGGAGGCAAGCAAGCAAAGCCCTACGAGCGCAAAGGACAGGGCGGTCAGGGATTTCTTCATGGGGTACGGCACGTTCGCTGCAGCGGCAGCGTCGGCCCGCCGTATGCAGGCGAGCGCCAGCGTGTCATCCGATCTGACGTGGAAGGCGCGACGGTCGCCGCATTTGAACTCTCGTGAACGAGTTTTTTCTTTGAGGTTTTCGTGCATTCGATCG
>DATKGB010000219.1:0-8101 GCA_035544315.1 Verrucomicrobiia bacterium | reverse complement strand
GGGGGCCCGCGTATCGGGGTGCACCTCGAAGGAATTCCGGTCGTCTCGGTGCCGCAACGACCGTCGGTGTTTTACGGGCGCGCGACGCCGGCGGTCGGCATCGTCGACGCGACGGTGCGCTGCGCCCTCGACCGGCAAGGGCGCATGGCGGTGGGATTGGGCGGCCTGGCGATCAATCAGCGCACGCCGTTGCCGAACATCTCGCAAGTTGTTTCTTCGCGCTTGAGCGGCGTGTGGGCCGAACTGCTGTCGAGAACTGCAACGCGCGGCCCACACTTCTACGAAGCCAACCTGTCGTTCGCGCCGGATCTGCGCGGAACCGACCATTTCCTCTACAGCAACGGCTTGCCGGCGGTAAATAAAGACGAACGCGCGTCTGCATTCAACGCATCGCTGGGTCTGGGAACCCGCCTGCGCGCCGGCGAGCTCGTCGTCGGCTTGCGAGCGGTGAACTACTCGGCGCAGTTTACGCGGACGGGCGATGCGGCCGATCGCAACGCGGGCATCGGCCTGTTTATCGAATGGCGATACCTTCGTGTGCCAGCAGGCGACGGCGCATCGTCGCACCCGGCCCACCTTTAAGCCTTCCATCGGCTCCGACGACTCGATGCGCCGGAATGAAGAGATCGATCGGCGTTCGACGCATCGCGGCTGCGACGGCGCGATGGGCCAGCGGTCGGCCGAGCGCACGTCCGACTTCGCCGTAAGAAATCAACTCGCCGAATTCGAGCGACCCGACCAGTTGCCAGACCTCCACGGCAAACGGCGGTCCGTCCAGGCGAAGCGGTAAATCGAAGTGCCGGAGTCGTCGTTCGGCGTACGCGCGAACTTGGGCTGCGACCTCGCGCAAAAGCCCGTTGGGCGGACGTACGAGCGCGGTTTTCGCCTGCGCGCGAAAATCGCTGGCGCAGACGACGTCGCCTTCGACTGCGACGACCAGATCGCGCCCGAAGGGCGTCCTCAATCGGATGCGCTGCATGGCTCAACGGCGTTCGTAAGCCGGCAGGGAAGCTCCCGGTCGTTTTGAAGCAACCGGTATGAAGAGACTCGCTCAAGTTTGCGCGGTGGCCGCGCTGGTTGCCGTTACCGCATGCGGCGGACACAAGACCACGTATTCGGCCAACGGCACGACGGTCACAACCGACGACGCCAACAAGACGACGACGGTCACAACGGGCCAAGGTTCGACAACGGTCGGAACCGGCGCCGTCGATACGTCCAAGCTGGGCGTTCCGATGTACCCGGGCGCCACTACTGCCGGCAACGGTGAAATTTCGACGAAGATGGCAAACGGCAGTGGTGAGATGGTGACGTTTAAGACCGTTGACGATTTTTCAAAGGTCGAGGCCTACTACAAGTCGCGGCTCCCCGCAGGGGCCGAGAAGATCAACATGACGCTCAACGACGGTTCGATGGCGGAGTTCCAAGTCGGCGATCAGACGACCCCGCAGATGACCGTCGTGACGGTCACCGGCAAGCAGGGTGAAACCGACATCCTGATCTCCAGCAGAACCAAGAGCGACGCGGCGACGTCCGCGGAATCGCCGGCGCCATCGCCGGAGTCGAGCCCCGGCGGCTAAACCCTAGGGCGCTTTGTAGGTCGACGTGCCGTCGGCGCCCCATATCGTCACGCCGCTGGTGCCGTCGTCGTAGATTCCCATGTACGCCCGCGCTTGGTGCGACCCATCGGTAAGACGCACGAACGGGCTGGCGCCACCCTGAAGCTCGACTTGGTCTTGGCCGGCCGTGTCGTCGAGGGTTAACAATCCGTAATTCTGCGTGGTAACGCCGAGGTAAAGGCGTTCGGTGCCGCCTTCGCTCATGCGGATAAACGGAATGTTGGCTTGGCCCTCGATCGACATTACTTCTTTAGCATCTTTGTTATACATGCGCAGCAGTCCGTCGCCCGCTGTCGTCAGGCCCAAGTACGCGCGTTGCGGGCGCGCCGCATCGCCAAAAACTACGTGCGGCAGGTCGCTGCCGATGGCGTAATAGCGATCGCCGCCTTCGGGCCCCTTGAATTCGATTTCAGCGCCCTTGGAATCAAGATCGTAGGTGGCGCGCGTGTTGCTTTTTGCGTCGTATTGTTGTAGGCCCGGTACCTGTGTAGGTGTTAAGTACATCGACTCGCGCGTCAGGCCGGTCTTGTCGTTGAGATGCACGACCGGCTGGCCATTTGCATTGAATCCCACCATGATCCGTTCTTTGCCGTTGGGATCCAGGACGTGCAGGCCGCCGGCATCGAGCCGAACGCGCGTACGTCCGGCGGAATCGGTCACCGCGAACGGGGCGGCCGTCTTGGCTATCGCGCCGATTGCGGTGACCCCGACGAGCGCGGCACACGCGACGGTTGCGGCGAGTTTGAATCGAGAAGCGTCGGCACGCAGGCGCGTGGCCTGGGCTTCGAGCGAGTCGATGCGCGCGGCCAACGATGAAAGGTGCAACGATTCGGACATGCGAGGGTCCTCCAGTGAGCGAGCGATTCCCTACCCGACCTTTTCGCAAGTAGCCAAGGGCCCACCCGCCAGAAGGGGCCGGACCGGAAGCGAGTAACGAGCCGCTTGTGAAAGCACGTGCGCTTGGTTGGCTCAAGGCGCTGGGTCCCGGTTTGATTACCGGCGCCGCGGACGACGATCCGTCGGGCATTTCGACCTACTCCGTGGCCGGGGCGGTGACCGGCTACTCGATGCTGTGGATCGCGCTGATCACGACGCCGATGATGGCGGTTATCCAGGGCATGTGCGCGCGGATCGCCCTGGTCTCGGGCGAAGGGCTTGCGGCGCTCATGCGCAAGCGGCTGCCGCTGTGGGCGGCCTACGGGCTCGGGCTGATCGTGGTTGTCGCCAACACTTTCAACGCCGGCGCGGACATCGCGGGCATGGCCGCCTCGGCGCATTTGGTCGCCGGTTTGCCGGTGGTCGCCTGGGTCGCATTCTTCGGCGTCGTGCTCGTGATCATGCAGGTCTACTTTTCGTATCGGACGCTCGCGAAAGTCCTCAAGTGGCTGGCCTTGACGTTGTTCGCCTACATCATCACCGCGTTCGTCGTGCATCCGCCGTGGGCGCACGTTTTTCTGAGCCTGATCGTGCCGCAAGTTCATCTCAACGCGGTCTGGCTCTCGACCGCGGTGGGCGTCATGGGAACCACCATCACGCCCTACTTGTTCTTTTGGCAGGCGTCCCTTGAGATCGAAGAAGAGAAAGCCGCCGGTAAGGCCACGATCAAAGCGCGTCGCGGAAGCGATCCGCAAGAAATCAAAGCGATGCACGCCGATGTCAACACCGGCATGATTTTTTCAAATGTGGTCGCGATGTTCATCATCGTGACGACGGCAGCGACCCTCGGCGCGCACGGCAACCACCAGATCGGTACGGCCTCGCAAGCGGCCGAAGCGCTTCGTCCGCTGGCCGGGAACTTTGCCTATCTCCTGTTCGCGCTGGGCATGGTCGGGACGGGACTGTTGGCCGTGCCGGCGTTGACCGGTTCGTCGGCATACGTCAGCGCCGAACTCTTCAAGTTTCGCGAGGGTCTGGACGAAAAACCGCGTAAGGCGCGGAAATTTTATGCCGTCTTAGTTGCAGGCGTTGTCGCGGGAGCGATCATGGCGGGCATCGGTATCGATCCGATCGCAGCGCTGTTTTGGTCGGCGGTCCTTAACGGCGTGGCCGCCGTGCCGCTCATCGCGGTGATCGTGTGGCTGGCCTCCAACCACGCGCTCATGGGCAGGTGGCGCAGTTCGCTGATCGCGCGCTGGTGGGGTTGGGCCACGGTCGCGCTGATGGGCGCGACAGCCGTGGCGATGTTCTACTTTATGGCCAAAGGATCGTCGTAGTCGGTTCCCATTACAAACCGCTTACGAATTTCGCGGTGGGCCGCTTGGCGGGGCAGATTTCACGTGCGCGTCCCACAGCGTCCGGTCGAAAAAATAGTTCGCTTCCTGGTTGCTCCAAGAAACGCTGAAAAATTCTCCGTAATCGAGAGTGCGGAAGGGCCCACCGAGCGCGTTCATCGTGGTCGTCGACCTCCACGATGTTATCAAGCCACGATCATCTAGCGTCGCCGTAATAACCATAGAACCCGGCGGATCTCGATAACGTTGATCTCGGTACAAGTGGGAATTGTAAATGGCTTTGCACAGGACATCGTCGCTGGTTCGTACCCATAGTTCGCGTACGTTGTATCGCTCGGGATCGTGTAGCGATCGCAAGCCGAGGTGTGCAACCTTGCCGCAATCCGCCAGATCCGCCCATCCCAGGAATATGACGGCATAGATCGGCGACGCGACGGCGGGCACGGTCGCATTCGTCTGTAAGCTTTGGTCTTCGGGTTTGGCAAACCCAGGCATCATTTCGTTGGCTTCCGCCGGACAGCATTTCGTTTGCACCCTGGAAATCAGCAGCGGAAGAAAAGCGTCTGGGACGAGATAGTGCTGCCCGATCGTAACGTCGCCGATGGACCACGCGCGAGGCCCGGCACTCCTTGCCGTTACGAGATTCCAGGAAGCGCGATCCCTACGCCGTTCGCGGACGCTTTCATCTATTGACAAGACAATGCGCCCGTCGATCGTCGTATTAACCTGTCGCATCACGTACTCGACGTATGGCGCGCTCGAGAGTTCCTTGAGATGCGCGAGCGCTCGATAGTATATGTCGGTAGCGCTTGGTGTCGACGTTGGTGCCGACCCCGGCGTGGGGTCTGCTTGGGCAAAGCGCCCTGGTGCAACCGCGACTAACAGGGCGAACACGGGGAGCAGCCACAAGCGATATTCTCGACGGCGATCAGGCATCTCTTGCGGCGCTAACGCTCCCTAACCGATAAGGTCCGAACGGCCCTCAACTCGACGCCGGTACGCGATTGTCCGCGTGAGGAGCCCGTATGGCGAACGCCAGCACTGCACGAGTATGGCTTCCGCCATCATTACGTCTCCTGATACTTAGGTCGTGGGTAAGCGCCCGAACGATGAAGAGTCCGCGCCCGGACTCGCTTAGGATGTCCATTGGTAGGCGTGCGCTATAGGTAAAGCCGGGGCCGCGATCGAGCACGTTAAGGACGGGCGCATCGCCGCTGATATCGAGGGCAAACTCCACTTCGTCGCTGCCGTGGCGAACGACGTTTCCGAGTAGCTCGCTAAAAACGAGCTCCGAGATGTTTGTCTCCGCTTCCGTCGCTCCGTATTCATGCAGCACCCGAACGATGCCCTGCCGCGCTTCGGTAGCTGCGCTCGAATCCTGCACTGCAAAAACCCAACGAGCATCCCGCTGTAGCAGGCCGGCCGGGCGCGTCACAGCAACCAACGCGCTCTCGATACGAATCGTCAGAATTGCAACGTCGTCCAGCACTTCTTCCAGAACGCGATCGCTTATGATCGCTGCTGGATTCTCAGCGTTCCATACTTCTGCGCTTTGTAGCGCCTGCCGCACTTTCTGCTCCCCGACCTCAATATCACGCGTCGCCTCTATCAGCCCATCGGTATAGAGCACGATCAACGATGAATCGTCCAGGACGACCGTGTGCGAAGTGTTCGATGCGTATGCGTGTATCGAGCGCAGGCCGAGCGGCAACCCGCTACCGCCAAGTGTGGTAATGTCACCGGTCGCCGACCGTAGCAGTGGTGGTGGATGGCCGGCCGACGCATACGTGAGGGCGAGCGTGATCGGATCGAGGATACCGACGAAGGCGGTTACGATGCCATCGGGTTGTTCCGAGCGTAATGCACGGTCGGCCGCATCGAGAATCTCGTTTGGCTCGGCAAGAATTTGAGCTGCTCCGCGAAGGGCTTGACGAACGGCGCCCATCGTGACCGCGGCTAAAAGACCGCTTCCCATGACATCCCCAACGGAAAGAACGATTCGTCCGTCAGTGAGACGGAAGGCATCGTACCAGTCTCCGCCGACGAGCGCTTCTGCTTTTGCAGCCCGATAAATTGCCCTGAACTGCATGCCCGGAACGATCGGCATTCGGCTTGGGAGTGCAGCTTCCTGAAATGCTGCGGAGGCGCGATGCTCGCGCTCGAGCTCCCGCTTGAGATACTCCTGCGCCATATCCGTTCGCGCAAGCTCGGCGACGGCTTCTTTCCGGGCAACGTCATCGCGTTCGATCGTGCGCTCGGCTAGACGTTGCTTAAGTTCCGCATTGGTTCGCGCAAGCTCGGCGAGCGCTTCGTCCCTGGCAACGTCGTCGCGTTCGATCGTGCGTTCGGCAAGACGCTGCTTGAGTTCCGCATTGGTGCGTGCAAGTTCGGCGTGAGCTTCGTCCCTGGCAACGTCATCGCGTTCGATCGTACGCTCGGCCAAACGTTGCTTGAGCTCCGCGTTGGTTCGCGCAAGCTCCGCGAGCGCTTCGTCCCGGGCAACGTCATCGCGTTCCATCGTCCGCTCGGCCAGACGTTGTTCGAGTTCCGCGTTGGTGCGTGCAAGCTCGGCGATGGCCTCATCTCGGGCAACATGGTCGCGTTCGATCGTCCGCTCGGCCAGACGTTGCTTGAGTTCCGCGTTGGTTCGCGCAAGCTCCGCGAGCGCTTCGTCCCGGGCAACGTCATCGCGTTCGATCGTGCGCTCGGCCAGACGTTGTTCGAGTTCGACGTTGGTGCGCGCAAGCTCGGCGATGGCCTCGTCTCGGGCAACGTCATCGCGTTCGATCGTGCGCTCGGCCAGACGTTGCTTGAGTTCCGCATTGGTTCGCGCAAGCTCGGCGAGCGCTTCGTCCCGGGCAATGTCATCGCGTTCGATCGTGCGCTCAGCTAGACGTTGCTTGAGCTCCGCGTTGGTGCGCGCGAGCTCGGCGTGAGCCTCATCCCTGGCAACGTCGTCGCGTTCGATCGTGCGTTCGGCCAGGCGCTGCTTGAGTTCCGCATTGGTTCGCGCAAGCTCGGCGTTAGCTTCGTCCCTGGCAACGTCGTCGCGTTCGATCGTGCGCTCGGCCAGACGTTGCTTGAGCTCCGCGTTGGTGCGTGCAAGCTCGGCGTGAGCTTCGTCCCGCGCAATGTCATCGCGTTCGATCGTGCGCTTGGCGAGGCGCTGTTCGAGTTCCGCATTGGTGCGCGCAAGCTCGATGATCGCTTCGTCCCGGGCAATGTCATCGCGTTCGATGGTGCGCTCGGCCAGACGTTGCTTGAGTTCCGCATTGGTGCGCGCAAGCTCGGCGAGCGCTTCGTCTCGCGCAACGTCATCGCGTTCGATGGTGCGCTCGGCCAGACGTTGTTCGAGTTCCACGTTGGTGCGCGCAAGCTCGGCGATGGCCTCATCCCGGGCAACGTCGTCGCGCTCGATCGTCCGCTCAGCCAGGCGTTTTTCGAGTTCTGCATTGGTGAGGTCGGAGAAAACGTCTGGCTTCACCCAACCCCATTCCCCCTATTGCTCGAATCGAAACACCCGCCTGACCGCTAGAAACGGAATTGTCCTAGTTTAGGTCCACGGCGCCCGGTCTCGTCCACAGATCGTCGATCGCCTCCATCGTCAGCGTCGGCAGCCATTCCGCAACACTCTCCCGGAAGATCGTAGCGTCGTCGACATCGTCCGGAAGGGGCGGTTCCGTTACTTCCCATGCCTCCCGCGAAGGCCAGAGTGCGATCGCGCAGAGCGTGCCGTCCAGTTCGCGATGGAGCCGTGAGCCGTACGAGCTTCGAGTCGCGCATAGCTTCTCGGTGCGGCGATGCCACGCGCGGCGGAAGGCCTCTTCCATCTCGGGCTTGATGTGCCAGCGGTAGATGACGGTAAACATGTCTTCGAGCTTAGGTTGTGAGCCGGTGGAACCTTCCGGCGAGATTGAAGCACATTCTGGGCGCCGCGAAGGTCGTCGGGGTTGCTAGCGAGACGTTGTGGCGGCTCTAGGCACGCCTTGCCGGAAGAAGAACTGAAGTGCGCGAAGGCTTAACATAGTCGGGACCTCCGCGGGAAAAACCGCATGAAATAAAGAGAAAAACTGCGTGGAGAGGTGGCAGAGCGGTCGAATGCGGCGGTCTTGAAAACCGCTGAACCTTCACGGGTTCCGTGGGTTCGAATCCCACCCTCTCCTGAAGAAACGCCGGATCCCCGAAACCAGGAACCAGCAGCGTGCCGGCGTACGCGCTGGACGCCAATCCGTGACACATTGTCGCCGGAGG
>DATKGB010000218.1:0-9260 GCA_035544315.1 Verrucomicrobiia bacterium | reverse complement strand
GGAGGGGGCGCCGGAGGCAAGCACGCAAGAAATTATAGTTCGCGCTGCGCCGTATAACCCAGCGTCAACACCCCGCCTGCCGTTTGATTGCGTTCTGAATCATTTCTACAGTCGGAGCGCCCATCAACGCGCGTCCGTCATGGTAGGTGCGGCACATCAAGCCGTAATCGTGGCGGGCCTCCGCCCCATTTTCAACGTCTTTACCGTTTACTCGGACCGAGGGCGATCCAAGAAATCTGTGTGACATTGCCGATCCTGGCGTGTTCACGTCAATCTCCGCGATTTCGGCGGCGAGCCCTTCATGTAGGAGCGCTTCTCGGACATTGAGTCGCGCCTGCTCGGCGTTCGGGCACCCCGCAAATGTAAGAATTTCAATGACCAAATCGCTCACCGGACCTTTCTTTCGCCTCGAGGTGGAAAGTCCGTGAAGGTGCCTTCGGCGATGGGAACAACTCCCGGCATAACTGCTAGTTGGAGGAAAGACGGAGCATGTGGAAGGGCTTTTTCCTTGGTATCGTTGCGACCATCGTGGTCGCGTTGGCTGCCGGGTACATCGGCATCGTTACGGGCACGCTGATTCCAGCCAACGCCGATGCGCGGCCGAGTCGCTTGGAACGTTGGGCGTCCAACGCATCGCTTCACGCGTCGCTTAATCGAGACGTGCCGGGATTGCAAAACCCGCTGCAGGCCAACGCCGCCAACGAGTTGGCTGGTGCGAAGCTGTTCGGCCAAAACTGTGCGGCGTGCCACGGGGATTCCAGCGGACGCCCGACCGTCATCGCCTTCGGGATGTACCAGCGCGCGCCGACGTTGGGACGCCGTGGGCTCACCGACGAACCCGATGCCGAGACGTATTGGAAGATGACGCACGGGATCCGCCTCACCGGCATGCCCTCGTTCGTCAAGACGCTCGACGACACGCAACGTTGGCAGATTGCCACATTCCTCAAACACATGGATACGCTGGCGCCTGCGGCGCAGACGGCCTGGAAAAAGGTGCACGTGCAAGCGGTTCCAGCCGCCCTCATACCGCGGCGCGGCGGTCCGGGGGGCCCCGAGGGAGGCGGCGATCTGCAACCGTCGCCTCCGCCGGGCTAGAGCCGTCGCAGGTTACGTGCCGGGTGTTTTGCTCGGCGTGGCTTTGAAGGTGTAGAGGCCGCTCTGATCGTCTGAGTAGACGGCCTGACCGGTAATGGTGCCGTTGGCGATCGTGCCGCTGACGTGGATTTCGCCCTTTTGGCCGATGTCTAACCATATCCGATTGCCGTCACGGCCGCCCGTCACTTGAACGAACGACGCGGGGTCCTCGGGATGATAGTAGCCGTTCACGATGCCATCCGCATCGATCCGTAAATCGAGCGTGCCCGAATAGGGCGACGACGAGCCGTACAGTGCGGTGAGCGCCGTGTCGTAGTGATAGGACTTGGCGAGGGTGTCGGCAAGCGTCACTGCCGTAGCAAACCCGACCAGCAGCGCGGCCGCGGCAAACGTGCGTAAAATGTGCGTAAACATGTTAATCCTTACAACCCTTGTCCCGCTCGAAAAGGTTTGGGATGGAGATGAGACTTCGGTGAGCGGGCCGAAGTGCGTGCAGCAAAATGGAAACGCCGATATGATGCTCCTGACGTGGTTTCGCCACGGAAGCAACGCGGTCTTGACCGTCGCGTTGGTCGCGCTTGCCGCCGCTTTCGCGCTGCGCGGAACCGGCGTGGTATGGTGGGGCGTCGGGATCGGCGCGCTGGCGTTCTTGGTTTCGGAATATACGACGCATCGCTTCCTGTTCCACGCTCCGCCGCAGGGTAATGCGATCGTGCGCGGACTCCAGCATCGCCTGCACTACGATCACCACATCGATCCGCCGCGCCTGGATTTGCTCTTCCTCCCGTTGTGGTTCGTCATCCCGACGGTCGCCGCGTTCTTTGGCGTCTATTGGGCAGTAGCGCGCGACGTCGCGTTGGCGATGTCGCTGTTGTGCGGCAGCCTTTTGGCGCTGACATATTACGAATGGGCCCATTACGTCGCGCATCTTGCCTACATTCCGCCGACGCCCTGGGGCAAATGGATGAAGAGATATCATTTGTGGCACCACTACAAGAACGAAAAGCTATGGTTTGGTGTGACAAACCCTTCGATGGATTTCGTCGGCGCCACATTTTTACGCGTCGCCGATGCCGAGCGCAGCGACACGACGCGCGAACTCTTCGGCTAAAGAACGCGAATCCACCGGCGTGCTCTTTAACTCACTGCTCTCGTGGTTTGGCCTCGGACGACCCACGCCCAGCATCGGCTTGCGTCCTCACCGCGAATTCGAGATTGCGTGCAGCGAACCCGAGGCCCGCGCACGCTGCTTGGAAGCGTTGATCAACGTTGCCGGTGCGAACGTCCAAAGCGAGGAGGGCGACACTATCGAGGCCGGCTTCGGCATCGTCAACAGCGAGCGCCTTCGCATTCACATCGAATCGCTTGACGCAACGCGCACGCTTATCCGCATCGAGGCGTTCTATCCGGCGAGACTAGCTCCGCCGCCGCGTTCGATGGCCGTCGACGCGCTAGTCCGCGCGCTTGGACCTCCGCGATGATCGATATCATCATCGTCAACTGGAACGATCGAGACAACCTCGCGACCGCACTCGACTCGGTTTTCGCCCTTTCGGAAATCCAGCGGGACCCAGAATATGCTGCGGTGACGGTTTCCGACAACGGTTCGAAGGACGGAAGTCTCGACATGCTGCGCGAGCGCTACGGCAAGCGGGTCGCCGTTATCGAGAACGACGCCAACCTCGGCTTCGGCGCGGGCGTCAATCGCGCCATCTCGCAGACCGGCGCGCCGTTCATTTTTCTCTTGAATCCCGATGCCACCGTGCGCGACGGCGCTCTCACGCACCTCGTCGCCTTCATGAACGCGCATCCGCGCTGCGCTATTGCGGGACCGAAACTCTACGAAGCAGGCGGCCGCGTCGCCGAATCGTGCGGCGAGTTCGATACGTGGATCGGAGCGTTCTTGCGATCCAGCGCATGGGGCGACCTTCCATTCCTGCGCCGCTTTGCAAACGGAGCTCGCTTGCGTGCGTGGGATTATACTTCCGAGCGTAGGGTCGATCTGGTCATCGGCGCGGCAATGCTGCTGCGACGCGCAGTTCTAGATCGAATCGGCGCTTTCGATGAGCGCTACTTCATGTACCACGAAGAGATCGATCTCGGCAAACGCGTCGCCGACGCCGGATTCGAGAGCTGGTTCGTACCGTCGGCCCAAGCGACCCATACCGGGAAAGGCAGCTCTGCCGGACGCAGCGTCGAGGCGTACAAACAACGTTCCCGCCGTTACTACTGGATCAAGCATCACGGTCGGCTGTGGTATTACTCACTTAGCGTCGCGCTGATCGCGCGCTATCTGCTCTACCTTGGAATTGTCGGCGGAGTCGTTCTGCTAATACGACGCCTACTAAACCACTAGAGCATCGGTGTTGAGATAGGGTTGTAGGGCGACGGGCACGGTGATGCTGCCGTCGGCGTTTTGATAGTTCTCTAGAATCGCAACCAAGGTTCGGCCGACCGCTAGTCCCGATCCATTGAGCGAGTGCAGCAATTCGGGTTTGGCGCCCGCTTCGCGGCGCATGCGAAGGTTGGCGCGGCGCGCTTGAAAGTCGGTGCAGTTCGAGCACGACGAAATTTCTCGGTACGATTGCGAACTGGGCAGCCACACTTCGAGGTCGTAGGTCTTGGCCGCATTAAAGCCGACGTCGCCGCCGCATAGCGCGACCGTGCGGTACGGAAGTTCCAGCTCGCGCAGCAAGGCTTCGGCGTCGTCGACCAACGTTTCGAGGGCGTCGAACGATGCTTCGGGTGCGGTGAGCCAGACCAGTTCGACCTTTTCGAACTGGTGCTGACGAATCAAGCCGCGCGTGTCTTTGCCTGCCGCGCCGGCCTCTTTGCGAAAGCACGCCGAGAACGCGGCATACTTGCGCGGCAGAGAGTCGCCGTCCAGAATTTCCTCGCCGTGCATCGCCGTCAGCGGTACTTCGGCGGTCGGGATCATAAACAGGTCGCCGTCGCGATCGGCAAACATCGCGTCGGAGAACTTGGTAAGCTGCCCGGTCGACCACATCGTGGCGCGCGATACCAAGAACGGCGGCGCGACTTCGACGTAGCCTTTGGCTGCCGCGCGGTCCAGGAAAAACTGCGCGATCGCGCGCGAGAGTCGCGCGCCTTGTCCCATCAGCAGTGAGAAACGGCTTCCCGACAGTTTCACGGCGCGTTCGAAATCGAGAATTCCCAGCGCCTCGCCCAGTTCCCAATGCGCCTTGGGATGAAAATCAAATGCTCGCGGTCGGCCCCAACTGCGCACGACGACGTTGTCGTCGGCGTTTGCCCCGTCGGGAACGCTGTCGTCGAGCAGGTTAGGCGATTGTTCGAGCAGTGCGCGCAGCGGCGAATCGGGCGAGTCTGGGGCCAAAGCCTTGGAGCGTTCTTCGTGTTGGGCGACGACGCGCGCGAGTTCCTCGAGTTTGGGCCGCAACTCGCGGGCGGCGGCGGCTTTGTCGGCGGTTTTTGCGATTTCGCTCGAGTAACGGTTCTTTTCAGCCTTGGACGTTTCGGTGGCCGTGAGCGCGGAGCGGTAGTCTGCGTCCAGGCGCAGAATCTCATCGACGAACGACGGGTCTTGGCCGCGACGGCGGGCAGACCGAGCGACGCGATCGGGATCGCGACGAACCACAATGATATCGAGCATGAAGAACCGCCGCATTATGCAGCCTGCAAACCCTCTCCTGGTCGGATTCCAGATCGAACGACTGCTCGCGCCGGCGCAAGCCCTCGCGGTATTTTCGGCATCGGCGCAGTTGGCCGCGCCGCGCGTCGAAAGCGTCGCGCTCGACCAGGCGTTCGAACGGGTGCTGGCGCGACCGATTCGAGCCGATCGCGACTATCCCGATAGCGCGCGTTCGACGATGGACGGCTACGCGGTTTCGGCCTCGGCGACACCTGGGATGTTGCGCGTCATCGGCGAGGTCGTGATGGGCGCGACCTGGGGCGGCGTTTTGCGGCTGGGTCAAGCCGTTGCCATCCCAACGGGTGGCGTCGTTCCGGATCGTGCCGATGCCGTCGTTGCGCTCGAAGACGTGGGCGTCGATCGCGGCGATGAGATCGAGGTTTCCCAACGAGTCGCCCCGGGCCAAAGCATTACGGCCGCTGGAAGCGACATGCGCAAGGGCGAGGTGGTTTTGCCCGTCGGGCGCCGGATCGGCGCCCCGGAGTTAGGCGTCCTGGCAACGATGGGCGTCGTCGAGGTCCCGGTCTTTTCACGACCGCGCGTCGCGCTGATCTCCAGCGGCGACGAGTTGGTCGATCCCGGCGTCGTAGCGCGCCCCGGTCAAATTCGCGATTCGAACCGCTACGCGATCGGCGCGTCCTTGCGCGCGATGGGCGCCGACCCGATCCCCTTTCCGATCGTTTCCGATGCCGACGGCGCGCTCGAATCGACGCTACGCAAGGCTCTGGTCGACTGCGACGCCGCGGTGGTTTCGGGCGGCTCGTCGGTCGGCCGACGCGACCGTACGCCCGACGCCATCGCCGCCGCCGGCAGGCCCGGTGTGCTGGTCCACGGCTTGCGAATCCGCCCGGGTAAGCCGACGGTACTGGCTTGCATCCAAGGCAAACCGGTCGTCGGGTTGCCAGGAAACCCGACCTCGGCCTTGATCGTGCTCGAGGCGGTCGCCGCGCCGATTATCGCGGCGTTGACCGGCGCCCCGCCCGCGCGAGCCGGCGAGATTGCTGCTCTGAGCGGCGAACCGCTGGCTGGGAGGGAAGGCTGGACGTTCTACCTGCCCGTCACCCTTGAGAATGAGGGTGGGCGCCTGCTGGCGCATCCACTCCCCTTGCGCTCCTCGCACGTCAGTCTGCCCGCCCGCGCCGCCGGGTACATTAAGCTGGGGGAACGCCCATTTCACATCGACGCGCACCAGCCGGTCCGCGTCACCAGATTTTTGTCCGGAGGAGACCGCACCGCGTGATTCGCCCCGCCCCATCGATCGACGCGCTGCCGGCAGCGACCCCGTTTATCGGCCCCGAGCGGCTGATGCGCGAACAGGGCCGCGGCGAACTCGTGCGCCTGGGTGCCAACGAAAGCGCGTTCGGTCCGTCGCCGATTGCCGTCGCAGCGATGCGCGCGGAAATGGATCGCGTAGCATGGTACGGCGACCCGGATTCGCTCGAATTGCGCGACGCGCTGGCCATCAAACACGGCTGCTCGCCGGAGAACGTCTTGGTGGGCGCGGGCATCGACGACGTCATGGGCTTGGCCGTGCGCGGCTGGGTTGCCCCCGGCGGCCTGGCCGTCGCTTCGCGCGGCACCTACCCGACCTTTGAATATCACGTTCGCGGTTACGGCGGCAGGGTGGAGCGCGTCGACTATCGCGACGATGGAACGCCCGATTACCAGGCACTGATCGCGCGCGCGCATGCGGTCAAACCGGCGATCGTCTATTTAGCCAATCCCGACAATCCGAGCGGCGCGTTCGCGCCGCGCAAACAGATCGAACGCTTTTACGCCGCGCTGCCCGACGATACGCTGTTCGTGCTCGACGAAGCCTACGCCGACTTCGTCGAGGACGAGGAACTATTGGCGCCCACGTTCGACGATCGGCTGTTCCGGATGCGCACCTTTTCCAAAGCTTACGGTATGGCCGGCGCGCGCATCGGCTACGTGTTAACGACGCTCCAGAACATCGGGACCTTGCAGAAAATCCGCCTGCAGTACGGCGTCAATCGCAACGCGCAGATCGGCGCGCTGGCTTGCCTGCGCGACGATGAGTTCAAACGACGCGTGGTGACCGAAACGGCACGCGGGCGCGACGAGTATGCGGCGTTGGCGCGCGAGCTGGAACTAGCCGTGCTGCCATCGCGCACGAACTTCGTCTGCATCGACGTCGGCGACGCGACGCGCGCGACCCGCATCGTCGCCGAACTGCTCAAGCGCGGCGTATGGATTCGCAAACCCGGCGCGCCGCCGCTGGACCGCTGCATCCGCGCGAGCGTCGGCACCGCACCGATGCGCGCGGCCTTCGCGCAGGCGTTGCGCGACGTGCTCGTCGAGGTGCCGGCATGAGCGCTTCGACCGGCTCGGAGCGGGGCGAGCGTTTCGCGATCCTGTCGGACATCCACAGCAATCTCGAATCGCTGCAATGCGCGCTGGAACGAATCGAACCCGACGAGAAGATTCTGTGCTTGGGCGACATCGTCGGCTACGGCCCCAATCCCAACGAATGCGTGCGGATCGTGCGCGAGCGCGCAGTTGCGGCGGTGCTTGGCAATCACGATCTGGCCGCGGTCGATAATTTCGGCGTCGAGCATTTTAACCCCGCCGCGCGGGCCGCGATCGAGTGGACCCAAGGAGTGATCGAAGACGAGAATCGAGCGTGGCTCAACACGCTCTCGTACGAGTTGCGCTTTCCCGGCTATCTGCTCGTGCATGGCGCGCCCAAAAACTATTTCGAATATATCCTGGATAAGCGGGCCGCAGCGCGCGCCTTCGAAGCGACCGATTCGCCGCTGATTTTCGTCGGACACACGCACGTCGCCGAATACTACTGCTTGGAGCCCGACGGGTCGATTTCGCACAAGCACATGCAGCACGGCGGCGAGCTGATCCTCGAAGAGGGCAAACGCTACATCGTCGACGTCGGGAGCGTGGGTCAACCGCGTGACCTCAATCCGCAAGCGTCGTTCGTTCGCTACGAGGCCGACGCGCGTCGCGTCCAATGGGTGCGCTACGATTACCCGATCGCGCAAGTGCAAGAGAAGATCCACGCGGAGCATTTGCCCGAGTATTTAGCAGCGCGCTTAGAGGCGGGACGATGAGCGTGCCGATCGACGACGGGAATTGTTTTGCGTGCGGTCCCGACAACCCGATCGGAATGCACCTGCACTTCGAACTCGACGAGACCGGGCTAGGGGTCGTCTCGTACGCCCAGCTCGGCCCGCAGTTTCAAGGTTGGCGCGACATCGCGCACGGTGGCATCGCAATGTCCCTGCTCGATGAAGCGATGGCCCACGCGGCGGGTGCCGCCGGTCATCGCGGCGTTACCGCGAGCTTGACGACGCGTTTTCGGAAGCCCGTCCCGCTTGGGAAACCGCTGGTGGTGCGCGGTCGCGTCGGCGACGCGCGTCGCAACGTCTTGTTTCTGCATGCCAGTGTGAGCGACGCCGACGGCGTCGTGCTGCTCGAAGGCGAGGGCAAGTTCGTTTCGATGGGTCGCATCGATGCGGCCGTCGATCGGCGTAACCCGAGCCCGCCGGCGTAGCGCGCGATGGCTAAGATGAAGCAACAGCGCGCCGCGTCGGTCGCGCAAAGCAAACTCGCCAACTCGCCGGCCTACGATAATCGTCGCGCGCGTCACGAGTTCTTCATCCTCGAGTCGCTCGAGGCGGGTTTAGTCCTCACCGGTACCGAGGTCAAAGCGATTCGCGTCGGCGGCTTAAGTTTGAACGAAGCCTACGCGCGCTTTCGCGACGGCGAAGCGTGGCTCATGGGCCTGCACGTTCCGCCCTACAAACAGGGCAGCTACGCCAACGTCGAGCCCAACCGCCCGCGTAAGCTGCTGCTGCGCAAGGAGCAGATCGCGCATTTGCAAGAACGCGTCGGTGAAAAAGGGCTGACCGTCGTGCCGTTGCGGATGTACTTCACGCGCGGCAAAGTCAAAGTCGAGCTGGGTTTGGCCAAAGGCAAGAAGATGTGGGATAAACGCGCGGATATCGCCAAGCGCGACGTCCAACGCGAGATGGCTCGCCACGTCGGATAGCTGAAGGTAGGAATTCGATGAGAGGGGCGCGTCCGCAGCGGGCTATCGAGGCAGAGGTCGAGCGCGACCGCGTCGTCCGCAAGGGCGAGCGGATCGTTGTCGCGTGCAGCGGCGGCCCCGATTCCGTTGCGCTTGCGGCGATCCTACACGCGCTCTCCAAACGACTCGGACTCACGCTGACGCTGGCGCACGTCAACCACGGGACGCGCGTTTCGGCATGGCAAGACGAATGCGTCGTCTCGGGCATCGCGGCGACGTTTGGTTTGCCCGTCGAGATCGTCGCGCTAGATGAAGCGCGTCGGGACGAAGGGTCGTTGCGCGACGCGCGGTACGCGGCGCTGCTGGGAATCGCGCGGACGGCGGGGGCGACGGCGGTGGCCACCGCCCACCACGCACAAGACCAAAGCGAAACGGTCTTATTGGCACTCTTCCGCGGGGCGGGCCCCGCTTCTTCCCCTCCCCCCC
>DATKGB010000217.1:0-5410 GCA_035544315.1 Verrucomicrobiia bacterium | reverse complement strand
TTGCCCGCCAGCATTCCGCCCACCGCCGTCAGCGCGGCGTGTCCGGTGTTATTTTCGGATTTCTGTTGCTGCATCGAGGTCACTTGTGCGCTGACGTTGACCGCCGTACCGCTGCTGAGCACGAGTTGATCGAGCGCCAGTTGGAGTTGCGGTTTGCGGCCTTGGCTGGCGTGCGTGACGCTGAGCACGTGACCGGTGACATAGGCGCCCCGTAGCGACGAGGATGGATATGGCGCCGTCAGGTGCATCGTGAAGCGCTGTCCGACGTATGCGTTGGACGAACCCAGCGCGTTGTCCATGACCGCATTAAGCGTCGTGCCGGCCGGAATCGTCATGGCCGCCAGCGCGACGGCGGTTGCCATGAACGCGGCGGCAATCGCCGCGGTCGATGCTCGAAGTATTTTCATGTGTGTCCCTCCGAAGAGTTAGCGAGCGAAGTTTGGAACCCGCAACGCTTCACCGGCGAACCCGGTCGCTTTACGTAACGCGTCGATCTTGTCCAAACGTTCCCAAGGAAGATCCAACTCGGGCCGGCCGAAGTGTCCGTACGCAGCGGTCTGCCGGTAAATCGGGCGGCGCAAATCGAGATGATAGATGATTGCTGCCGGACGCAGATCGAACGTCGTCGATACCGCTTCGGCAATCAATTCTTCCGCAATTTTTGCGGTCCCAAACGTCTCGATGAGCACGCTCATCGGCTGGGCGACACCGATCGCATAGGCTACCTGCACTTCGCAGCGGTCGGCCAAACCGGCCGCCACGACGTTCTTGGCGACCCAACGCGCCGCGTATGCACCCGAACGATCGACCTTGGTCGGGTCCTTGCCCGAGAACGCGCCGCCGCCGTGGCGGGCCATCCCGCCGTAGGTATCGGCAATGATCTTGCGCCCGGTCAAACCCGCATCACCCTTGGGGCCGCCGATGACGAACCGTCCCGTCGGATTGACGAAGATACGCGTGTTCTTGTCGCGCAACGACGCCGGGATCACGTGATTGATGACTTTCTCGGTAACTTCCTTACGGATCACTTCGAGCGGGATGTCGGGATCGTGCTGGGTCGAGATGACGACTGCATCGACGCGTACCGGCTTGTCGCCATCGTACTCCACGGTCACCTGCGACTTACCGTCGGGGCGAAGATACGGGATGTCGCCGTTCTTACGCATCGCCGTCAAGTGCTTGGTCAGATTGTGCGCCAACACGATCGGCAACGGCATCAGTTCGTCGGTTTCACGACAGGCGTACCCGAACATCATGCCTTGATCGCCCGCCCCAACCAACTCGAATTCGTCGCCCGGATGCTGGCCCGCTTTGGCTTCTAACGACTTATCGACGCCCATCGCGATATCGGCTGATTGCTCGTCGATCGAAACGCTAACGCCGCAGGTGTCGGCATCGAACCCGACCGCCGATTTAGTATAACCGATGTCGGCGATCGTCTGACGGACGATTTTAGGGATATCGATGTAGGTAGTGGTCGTCACCTCGCCGGCGATGTGAATCTGGCCGGTGATCGCGAACGTCTCGACGGCCACGCGACCGTAGGGATCGGCCGCCAAGATGGCATCCAAAACCGCATCGGAGATCTGGTCGGCGACTTTGTCGGGATGCCCTTCGGTCACCGATTCGGATGTGAACAGACGCTTGTATGCCATGCTTAGGTGCCCTCGCTCCAGGATGCCATATACTTCACTTGTTCGGGCGTGAGCGTATCGATGTCGACGCCCATCGACGAAAGCTTCAACGTCGCGACCTCTTCGTCGATTTCGAGTGGGACGTCGTAGACGTGCTTCTCGAGCGACGCGTGATGCTTGGCCAAGTGCGCGGCCGCCATCGCCTGGTTGGCAAACGACATATCCATCACCGAGGGAGGATGGCCTTCGCCTGCCGCCAGGTTGACCAAACGTCCGTCGGCCAGGATGCAGACCTTGCGGCCATCGTGCAGTTCGTACTGCTCGACGAACGCACGCGGCTCGGTCTTGGCCTTGGCGATCCGCGTTATCCCGTCGAGATCGAGTTCGTCGTTGAAGTGACCGGAGTTGCAAACGATCGCGCCGTCCTTCATCAACTTGAAATGCGACTCGTTGATGACGTGGTAGTTGCCGGTGACGGTCACGAAGATGTCTCCGATTTTAGCAGCCTCGCTCATCGGCATGACGCGATGCCCGTCCATCACGGCTTCGAGCGCCTTGCGCGGATCGACTTCAGCCACGACGACGTGCGCGCCCATACCGGTCGCGCGCGAAGCCACACCGCGCCCGCACCAGCCGTACCCGGCCACTACGACGGTGCGTCCGGCCAGCAACACGTTGGTCGCGCGAATGATGCCGTCGAGGGTCGATTGGCCCGTGCCGTAACGGTTGTCGAACATATGCTTGGTCAGCGCGTTGTTCACGGCGATGACCGGATACGGCAGGACGCCGTCCTTCTCCATCGCGCGCAAGCGGATGACGCCGGTGGTCGTTTCTTCGCAGCCACCGATCATGTCGGCCAACAGCTCGTTGTGCTTGCTGTAGATCGTATTGACCAGATCGCAGCCGTCGTCCATCGACATGTGCGGCTTGGTCGCGATGACCGCTTCGATGTGATCGTAGTAGACCGCGTTATCCTCGCCCTTAATCGCATAGGTCGGAATGCCGTACTCGCAGAGCGCGGCGGCAACGTCGTCTTGGGTCGACAACGGATTGGAGGCGCACAGCGCGATCTCCGCACCGCCGGCTTGCAGCGCCAGCATCAGGTTGGCCGTTTCGGTCGTTACGTGGAGGCACGCGCCGATACGAACGCCCGCCAGCGGCTTTTCGGCTTCGAACCGATCGCGAATTTGCGCGAGCACCGGCATATACGATCCGGCCCAGCCGATGCGCGCGCGGCCGGCTTGCGCCAGGCTGCGATCCTTTACGTCACCGGCCAAGCCGGCGGTCTTTTCCAAAACGGGCACTCTACTTCTCCTACTCAGAAAGGGACGTTGGGGCTCGCCTTGGGTTCGGCACAAGGCTAGCGTCCTCCGCCGCGCAAAGGTAGCGGCGTGGAGACGCTCGATGACTATTTAACACGATTGGCCGCGGATTCGCCAACCCCCGGCGGGGGGAGCGCTGCGACCATCGTCGCAGCCGCGGGCGCATCCCTGGTCGCGATGGTCGCGCGCATCTGCGCGGCCAGCCCGAAGTACGCGGCATTCCGAGGCGAGCTCGATGGGCTCGTAGACCGCGCCGACACGCTGCGCCGCGAACTACTGGCTGCAAGGCTCGACGACGAGCGCGGCTTCCAAGCCGTTATCGAAGCAACCGCACTGCCTAAGGCCGACGCGCCCCAGCAACGGGCGCGAGCGCAAGCCCTCGAGCGCGCGCTAGCGAGGGCCGCCCAAGCCCCGTTGAATACGATCGGCTTGGCCGTCGACGTGGCGCGGTTGGCGGTCGCGCTGCTCGACATTCCCAACCGCAATCTCGCCAGCGACATCGGCTGCGCGGCCGAGTTTGCATGCGCCGCGGTCGCCGCCTGTGCCTACAACGTTCGCATCAACCATCGCTTCATGCACGACGCAGCGACGATCGCGCAGCAAGCTGGCGAGCTCCCCGCCTACGAGCGTGAGTCCGCGACGCTGCTGAGCCGAACGCGAACCGCGGTCGCCGCGTTGATCGCGCGTTAGGCGCCCGGTGCGACGATGACGCGCAGGAAGTGCTTGGTATCGATGTACTTGCGCATCGCCTGCTGTAACTGGATAGGAGTGACTTCCAACAAGCGCTGCCAGTAGTAGTTCGCATCCATCGATGTGTAGTTGGCCCGAGCGTCCTCGAGCAAGTCGTTGGCAACGCCGGTGTAACTGTCCAAGGGAAGCACTCGTTGAGCGAGCAGCAGCGCCTTGGCCTGTTGAACCTGGGCCAGCGGCAGCGGCGCCGATTGCAATCGGCGGATGACGGAGATCGCAGCGGCTTGGGCGCCGCGGACGTTTTTGGGATCCGAGGAGAAATCGACCGAGAAGGTCGAGTTCGAGGTTCCGATATTCATCGACGAATCGATATCGTAGACATAGCCCTTGGCCGTGCGCACGTCGCGGAACAACATCGATCCGGTTCCTTGGCCCGAGAGAATCGTATTGGCCAGCTCTAGGGCGATCGCTTCGCGGTCGTACCGATGGAGCGTGAGAACCTGCGTGAGGGTCACTTGAGAGTTCTGACTGGCCGACGACGTCACGGTGACCGTTTCGCTCTTGGCGGGCTTGACGGTCGGGTATTTGAACGTCGGCGTCTTGCCGACGTTCTTCCATCCGACGAAATACTTGGCGACGACGGCCCGCGCTTGTGCCGGCGTCACGTCGCCAACGACCACGATCGACGTCAGGTCGGGGCGATAGGCCAACCCATACCAGCGCTTCACGTCGTCGAGATTGACCGACGTAACGGACTGAGTCGTCGCTCGGCGGCGACGGGGATCTCCCAACGGAAAGAGGGCGTCGGTGCGCGCGATGTCGGCCTGCGTGCTCGGCAGCGACGCCACAGCAGCTAGCGATTGCGCTTGATCGGCCTTGAACACATCAAACTGTTTTTGCGGAAACGACGGGTGCAGCAGGCCGTCGGCCATCAGCCCAACTGCCGCATCGAAGTCCTTGGACTGCGCGGTTACCGAAAATCCGGTACCCAGCTTCACGTTGGCTTGAATCGCATCGAGCGCGGCAACGTATTGCGTACGACCCAGCGTCGTCGTGCCCCAGCCCAGCAGCGAGGCGGTCAAATCGGCGACGCCACTCTTCCCAGCGGGCTCGTAGAGTTGGGCACTCGAACGAATCGAACCCATCACTACGACCGTCGGCGAAAGCGTTTCGCGCCGAACGATCAGACGCAAACCGTTGGGCAGGTGCACGACGGCAACGTTGGAATCGTCGGGCGCGCGCAACGGGGCCGCAAAGTACGCACCGGCCCACGAAGGCAGCGCGTATGCCTTATCGGAGGTGTAGCTGACGTCCTCAACGCCGGCCTTGGGATCGACCTTCGGCATCGAAGTGACGAGTTTGGGTTGCAAGGCGATCGTCAAACAGCGCTGCGGATCGAAGTATCGACGCATCACGCTATTGACGTCTGCATCGGTGACCGCCGCAAGCGCACTCTGATCGGCGTCGGGAGAGGTTTGGCCGGATGCCAACGCCCGGGTCCACGCGAACGCAACGCCGGAAATCGAAGCCTGACGGTATGCGGTCGAACTCAACAAACGCGCTTTGGCAACGGCGATCAAATCGTTGGGTACCCCGTTAGTGCGGTAACCGTCCAAGACGCCTTGCAACGCCTTTCCGGCTTGTTCGGGCTGGGTTCCCGGTCGACCGATCGCGACCAGCTCGCCGACGCCGACGTCGGGAAACGCGCTTGCCACGATCTGCGCACCCAATAGCTGACCGCTGGCAACCATCCTCTCCCTTTCC
>DATKGB010000216.1:0-5751 GCA_035544315.1 Verrucomicrobiia bacterium | reverse complement strand
GCATCGCCGTGGGCAAGACCGTCGGCAATGCCGTCGTCCGCAACCAGGTCCGCCGCCGGTTGGTGGCTATTCTGGACGAGGTACTGGCGGGCCGAAAACCGATTCGCCTCCTGGTCGTCGCCCAACCGCAAGCCGCGCGGGCGCCCTTCCCGGTCCTCCGGGAGCAGCTAGTCGCCGGGCTGACCTAAGTCGATGCGCTCGTTTTTAGTCTTCGTCCTTGGGCTCTACAAGCGACTGATCTCCCCGTTGCTTCCCCCGGCCTGTCGATTCTATCCCAGCTGTTCGCAGTACGCGGCCCAGGCAATCGAGAAACACGGTATCGTCCGCGGAACTATGCTGGCCGCAGGACGCCTTATGCGTTGTCACCCTCTTCACCACGGCGGCGTGGACCTGGTCCCCTAACGTCGTCCGAAAGGTATCCTCTTGCACGTTCTACTGGCCTCGTGGATCTCACCCATCGTCGATGGATTAGCGACCGTCATCAGTTGGATTCATATCGTCGTCCCGAATCTGGGCTTATGTCTGATCGTGCTCGCGGTTTTAATTCGGATCGTCTTCTGGCCGCTCAACAATGCCCAGTTCAAAGCGATGATCGCGATGCAGAAGCTCGCGCCCAAGACCAAAGCGCTCCAAGCCAAGTACAAAGACGACAAGCCCAAGCTTCAAGAAGAGACGATGAAGCTGTACAAAGAGTCGGGCGCGAATCCGTTAGCCGGCTGTTGGCCGATGCTCGTGCAGTACCCCTTCATCATCAGCGTCTATTACGTCGTCACCGCGCACAAAGATCTCTACGCGAAAACGCATTTTTTATGGATCGGCTCCGGATTATCCGCACATCTCCCGGCCAAGTTCCAATGGATCCTCGGTGCCAGCTTGGCCCAACCGGACCTTATTCTAGTCGTGCTGTACGCGATTTCGCTATACATCTCCATGCGCTACACGACGATGCCGCCGACCGACGAGCAGAGCGCGCAGACGATGAAGATGATGCAGATGATCTCACCGCTGATGTTCGGTTTCTTCGCGATTCGCGCAAGTTGGCCATCGGCGATGGTCCTGTACTGGTTTTCGTTCAACGTGCTGACGATGGGCCAGCAGCTCTATTTATTGCGCTCGCATCATATGAAGCTCGCTGCCGCCGACAGCGAACACACGATTAACCAGGACGCCGACGTCGCGCTGACGACGGGCCCCGCTCCTGTCGAACGCTTTGCGATCGCGGGCGGAAGCGGCTCCTCCAACGGTTCACGCAAGAAACGCAAGAAAGGCAGCAAGAGATAACGTGCTTTACGAAGACGATTTCGAGTTCGAGGAACAGCCTGCAAACATTCGCGACCGCGCGATTCCCGGCGGCGGCGGTAGCGGCGGCGGCGGACGGCGCGGCGGCAACGGTCCGCGCGGCGGCAATGGTCCGCGCAGCGGCGGGCGTCCGCGATCGACGCGATCCAGCGGCGCGCAAGAACTTCCCGAAAGCGCGAAACCGGCCCACGCTCTGCTGGCCGAGATTCTTGGCAAGATGGGCGTTCAAAGTTTAGAGATCGCCTATATCCCGCGTGCCGAGGGCGAATATCTCGAAGTCACCGGTCCGGATTTAGCGATGCTGATCGGCCGGCGCGGCAACACGCTCGAAGCGCTTAACCTGATCTTCAACAACATCCTCAACATCGGCGTGCGTGCCAATCGCAAATACTACACGATCGATGCCGAAGGCTATCGCGCGCGGCGGGCCGAGGATCTGCAAGATCTCGCCTTCGACGTGCTCGAACGCGTCGTCCGCGACAAGAAACCATTTAAACTCGAACCGATGCTCCCGTCCGAACGCAAGATCGTCCACCTGGCATTGGCCGAAGACGAACGCGTACGAACCGAATCCGAAGGCGCCGAACCCGAACGCCGTCTGGTCGTTTTTCCCGTCTAAGCGACGTGTCATGGTGAGCGTAGCGACCAAAGGGAGCGAAGTCGAACCAGCGGCACCTCGCTTAGACGGCGAGACGGTGTTGTACAAGACGATAATCTACGATCGCTGGGAGGTCTTGTGGGCGCTGCTGATCCCCACCGCAGTCGGAGCTTGTGTGTTTTGCTTGTTCGCTCACACTTGGGCGCTTAGCGGGTTCGCGGCCTTGGCGACCATCGGCTCTTCAATTTCCCGCATTCGCGTCGTCGAGGGGTTGTGGGGAACAGTCGAGCAAGAGATTTTCGGCAGGTCGTTATTCTCCATTGAGTTGGATGACGTCACCGACGTCGAAATTACAACCAATAGGCGCTTTAACAATCGACGGGTCGGGGCCTGGTGGAACCCGACCATCAGCACGGCCGTTCGCTTGGATATTAAGGGCGATAAATTCAGACTGTTGCAAACCGGCGATGCGCACGGCCTCTACGACGCGATCCAACAGGCGCGTTCCGGACGCTTGTGAATGGTTTCGACGATACGATAACCGCGATCGCGACGCCGCCGGGGGTCGGGGCGATTGCGATCGTGCGCGTCAGCGGGTCGCAGACGCGCGCGCTAGCTCGACGACTCTTCCGTTCGCGACAACCGTTGCGCGAACGCTATGCCGCCTACGGCGAAATCGTCGACGAACGCGGCGAAACGATCGATCGCGGCGTCGCGATTCTCTCGATCGCACCGCACAGTTACACCGGCGAAGACACGCTCGAGCTCCAGGTCCATGGTTCGCCCGTGATCGCCGCCGAGGTCGTGCGCGCGCTGATCGCATGCGGCGCGCGGGCGGCGGGACCCGGTGAGTTCACGCGGCGCGCGTTCGCGCACGGCAAGCTCGATCTGCATTCCGCCGGTGCGGTGGCCGACATCATCTCCGCGCAGAGCCGTTCGGCGGCTCGCGCCGCACTAGCTAATCTGGGCGGCGGCTTGGCCAACGAGGTGCGCGCGCTGCGCGCGACCCTGGCCGCGCTCCTCGAAGAACTCGCTGCGTCACTAGATTTTCCCGACGAAGTTCCCGATCCGGACCGCGCGCGCGTCGCTGGGACCTTGAACGAGCTGGCGTCGGCGCTCGAGCGTTTACGGCGCGACGGCGAGGTCGGGCGTTTGGTCCGCGAGGGCGTGAGCGTCGCGATCGTCGGGCCGCCCAATGCCGGCAAATCGTCGTTACTCAACGCGCTGTTGGGCGAAGAGCGCGCGCTGGTTTCGGAGATTGCGGGGACGACCCGCGACACGATTGAGGAATCCGTCGCGATCGACGGGGTGCGGGTGCGTTTGGTCGATACCGCGGGAATTCGAACACACGCCGACCGGCTTGAGGCCGCCGGCATCGAGCGTACCGCGCGCGCTCTGGAGTCGGCCCGGATCGCGCTGATCGTCCTGGACGGCTCGCAACCCGCCACGCCCGAAGCGCAAGCGCTACTGGGCCGGACCCGGAATCGCGACCGGATCGTCTTCTTCAACAAGGCCGATTTGGGCAGGGCCGGCGCCGCGGCGGCCTTGCCCGACGCGATCGTGGGCAGCGCGCGAGACTCGCAGACCCTCATCGCCGTGCGGGCGGCGATCGCCAAGATCGGCTGGGGCGGTAACGCACCCGATCTCGAGCGCCCGCACCTGGCGTCGGCTCGCGAGTTTGACGCCGTGAATCAGGCCCTGAACGCCGTCGAGCGCGCTCGCGCGACCCTGGCTGCGGGCGACGCGATCGACTTTATCGCAGCCGAACTTCAACGGGCGCACGCCGCACTAGGGCACGTCTCCGGCGACATCGCGACCGAAGAACTCCTCGACGGCATCTTCGCGCGCTTCTGCATCGGCAAATAGCCGCGAGCGTCGGTCAGCTCCCGCTGCCGCCGGGACCGCTGGGGCGAGTCGGGGCGCCGCACGAGAAGTCTAGGGTGGTGCTGCAGCCTCGGACATTGAGCGTCGTGACGCCGCGGACGACGACCGAGCGATGTTCCACGGGCACGTCGTTGGAGACCAAGGTGACGCGATAGCTGCCCGGACGCAAGCCGGGGATGCGGTAGCGGCCATCGCGATCGGTCAGTGAAGAGGCGCGCTGCGGACCGGCGACGCTGACCCGAACCCCGACGAGCGGCTGGCCGGTGGTTGCATCGACGATGCGACCCAACAAGACGGCAAGAATCAGAAGTACGACCAAGGAGCGTGCGCGCGTCAACATATTTGCTAGACTAGCATATCGTGGAACAAGCAGTGCGGGACGACGACGCCGGCGCGATCGTCGTTGGTGGGGGTCATGCGGGCGTTGAGGCAGCGCTCGCTTGCGCGCGCTTGGGCGTGGCGACGTTATTGCTCACCGGCGATCCCGAAAAGATTTGTACGCTGCCGTGCAATCCGTCGATCGGTGGAAGCGCAAAGGGCCAACTGGTTCGCGAGATCGACGCGCTGGGTGGCGAGATGGGCCGCATCGCAGATGCTTGCAGTTTGCACGCGCGCTTTCTCAACGAGAGCAAAGGCCCCTCGGTGCGCGCCTTGCGCCAGCAGATGGATAAGCCCTCGTATGCCGCGCGGGCAATTGCGGTGTTAAGCGCGCAGCCGAACTTGCGCATCGTGCAAGGCATGGTCGAAGATCTCGTCGTCGTCGAGGGTGCGGTTCGCGGCGTTGCGTGCGCGGATGGTAGCACGTGGTTTGCGCGCCAGGTCGTGCTGGCGACGGGAACGTTTCTGGGCGGGAAGTCGTTTCGCGGCGACGTGGTGCAAAACGAAGGACGCTTCGGCGAAGCGCCGGCGATCGGGTTGGCGCTGGCATTGCGACGCTTAGGTTTTCCGACCAAACGCTTGAAGACCGGTACGCCGCCTCGGATTGCGCGCGATAGCGTCGATTACGATGCGATGCTCGAGCAATTGCCAAGCGAAGAACCGTTGCTGTTTTCGTACGGCAGCCCGCGGCGTTTCGGCGGTCCGCAAATACCGTGCTATATCACCCAGACCAACGAGCGCACCCACGCGCTGGTGCGCGACAACTTGCACCGTTCGCCCTTGTACGGCTTGGATTTGATCCGCGGAGTGGGCCCGCGATATTGTCCGTCGATCGAAGACAAGGTCGTGAAGTTCGCGCACAACCCGACGCATCAACTCTTTATCGAACCCGAAGGGTGGGACGAGCCGACGCTCTACGTCGGCGGATTTTCGACGTCGTTGCCGGCCGAAGTGCAGATCGAGATGCTGCACACGCTGCCGGGTTTGGAACGTTGTGAGTTACTGCGCGCGGGGTATGCAGTCGAATACGATATGGTGCCGCCCACGGAGTTGCACGATACGCTGGAGACGCGTCGCATCGCCGGACTTTTTCATTGCGGACAGCTCAACGGAACCTCCGGCTACGAAGAAGCCGCGGCTCAGGGCTTGATCGCGGGCATCAACGCGGCGCGAGCGGCGCTGGCGCGACCGCCGTTGCGATTGGCGCGCAGTGAAGCATATGTTGGCGTGATGATCGATGACTTGGTAACCAAGGGCATCGACGAACCCTATCGCATGTTGACCTCGCGAGCAGAACATCGGATCGTGCTGCGCCACGATAACGCCGATACGCGCTTGACGCCGCGCGGCCGCGAGATCGGGCTGGTCGACGATTCCGCGTGGTCCGCGTTCGAGCATCGTCAAGCAGAATTATGCGAAGGCCTGGCGCGCGTCCGCCGCACGCGGGTGGGCGCCGGCGCGATCGGCACCGATCGATTCGACGCCGGCGCGACGGTCGCCGATGCGCTGCGTCGGCCTGCGCTCCAGTTCGCGCAGGTCGCCTATCGGTTGGATCCGCCGTTGTCGGCGCAGATCGGCGAGCGAGTCTCTCC